>CAVOEZ010000037.1:0-12710 GCA_963694355.1 Latescibacteria bacterium UBA2968
GCGATACGATCAGGATGATGCTCGAACACTCGCAACAACACGCGCACCTTTTTCTTGAATAGCAAGAACCTCCAGGTCGATACCTGTTCCAGTTTCAATGTTCCGTCCGCATCACTTGCCAGCAGACGACTTTTCTGCATATTCGGAACAAATTTCGCCAGATTGTTGTAGTCGGTGAGTACTTTCCAAACTTCCTCTTGTGGTGCTTCTATCCTGATCTCTCCCTGAACAAACCTGTTGTCCCCTTCTTTTCTTATTCGTATCTCCGGCCGATTGTGTGTGTCCTCCGCGCGGATCAGCTGATTGGGAATAAGAGTGTACCACATCATTAAGATGATTGTCGCACGCATGCGCCTGCTGCTCTCATGAATCATAGTCGGTCGGTTTCTTTGAATCAGCAAGTGTTCGGTGGCGAAGGTCCCGCTTGAATGCGACTGAAGATACGTAACGTCTTCATACCTGTCCAGACGAGAAGCGAAAGCTCAACTTGCTCGATGTTACCAGGTATGCACCATTTTGCCATTCCCGGGAAACCAGATGGCATCGGTAAGGGTTGAGACGCCCACACCTAAAGTGTATCCGATCAGCAATCCGAGAAAGAACGGTTGGAGATTTCTGTAGAGTGTGATGCCGCCAATTCTGAGCACGAGTGATTTAAATGCCCAGGTAAGAAATACGGTAAACGCCGTGACTCTGACCGGATAGACATATCCCACGGTGAATCCCACGGGGTGGAGGGGCCACCAGGTGAATCTGAGCCGAAGCAAACTGAGGGCGAGCGTGCCGAGGACTCCCGCGGAAATAAACCCGAGGTCTGTACCGGTGAAGGAAGGTACGGAAGAGGTCCATCTCACGACCCGGTTGAACATGGTAAGGCCATATCCTCCGAACACGTAAACGTGAAGAATATTCGCAGCCCCTGTCGCCCCGTAACACAAATCGAGGGTGTAGGCCACCGAGGCTGCGAATCCCAGAATAAAGGCTGCAGCGAGTGCAAGAACGATTCTGGATCTGCCCCATCGAAACTGATCGTTTATTTTTCCGATATGTACGAATGCAGGTAGCATGTACTGCCGATGGGATTCTACGCTGTTGCTTGCCAGTGCGAGTGCCGTGTGATCGGGTGTTTGGATGGTGGATCCGAGAATTCCGGCTACGAGGGACTGCGTTCGCTGTGGCGTTTCGATGTAAACCAACCCTGTTTCAGCGACGATTTTTGCAAGCCCAAGGAAGTAGATGAAGAGCAGGGCCAATTGAATCACAACACCCTGAAGCGAAACCCCCAGCGCGTGCAGCCAGGCGCCCGCGTATCCCAGGGACAGGACGAAGCCGATCACGGCTGTCCTATAGGACAGCATCTCGTCCCGGTCTTCCCCTGTGGGTCGGATTGCGAGGCGGATGACCGCAAGTATATGGCTTCTGGCCATATAGAGTCCGAAGAGTGCAAGCGCAACGAATCCGCCCACTTGCTGAAGCAGCACGCCGCCGAAGTATTCACTGCTCACGGTGAGGCCCAATCGGTTGATTGCACCGATCTCGAGGAGAGAGAGCAGGTGGAAGAACCAGATTGAGAGGAGCACTTCAAGATTCGTTAGATAGCCGAATGCGGCCACGACGTAGTTGAATTTTACGATGAGCGGGGGGAAATCGGGTCCAAGCGTAAGTGATGTGGAATGGGTTGGGCCCAGCGGGATGATTGGAATGCGATGGGAAAAACGCGGGAGTACATTCCAAGTCAGGATGAACAAACCGATTGATAGGCCGAACCAGAACATCCTCGAGCGGAAGAACCCGGGCCAAGGCGAGCCCTCGGTTTCATCGGTAATCATCATTACCGGGAGTCTTGCCAATGGAAATACAATGCGTTCGTATTCGACCCACTGCTTTCGCAGAATCACCGTGATACAAAAGCAGGCGATAAAGAGGGCGGCCAACAGGGTGAACCACCAGAACAAGGGCATCAACCAGACGTCCCAGGGCAAACTTTGCCCGCGGGGAAGCCCTTCCCAGAGGTGCGTGATGGCCCCGGTTTGGTTGCTGGGGACCGCCCACGGTTTGAGGTGATCGAGTACGTAATCACCCCATCTGTTTTCAGGTGTGGCTTTGTAATACGGGGTGGCGAGTACCGCAACAAGGCGCCCGGCGACATTTTTGGTCGGGAAGGCGCTGCCAATGAACCCCATGCACAGGATGAGCCCGAGTTCTTGTGAGCCTAGCGCCCTGGCCGGACGGAAGTACTTGAGTGCGAGGTTTGTGAAATACAGTAGGATGAAGGGCAACTACAACGACATGGGGATGTGGCCGAGCGATACGCGTGAGGCCCGGAGTCGATACGTGGTGTCTGTTGCGAAGAGACAGATGACGATGGTGAGAATAAGGCCGATGAGGATCGATCGGGAAGTTACGTGTTGCGGAACACGGTCAGTTAGGTCGCTGAGTGGATCTGGACCCGGTCTTTCGGAAGGGCTCGCCAATTTGATTGTCCAGTGTATTGCGTTTGCAACAGACGTTGGATCTTGCGATAATATGTTTCCAATACCCGCGCATGTCAAGGTGATGCCAATGGCGGGAGTGAGACATTGGCGTCCCGTATGCGCGGCAGCAGGATGGAACATTCAAGCGAAGCTCACAGGAGAATACCTTTGAAAGACGGTGGAATTAGGATCAGGGAAATGACCGCCGAGGATGTTGATATCGGGATGAAGTTCAAGGAGTTGGCAGGGTGGAATCAGACCGGGGCAGATTGGGAGCGTTTCCTGGCGATCGCCCCTGGAGGATGTTTCGTCGCAGAGGTGGAGGATGAGCCCGTGGGGACGGTCGTTACGGTGATTTTCGAGGACCGATGCGGGTGGGTGGCAATGGTGCTGGTTCCGCCGCAACACAGGCGAAAGGGAATTGGCACCGCGATGCTGCATCACGGCATCGACTACCTGAAGTCGTCTTCAGTTGAGACGATCAAGCTTGATGCTACACCAATGGGTAGGGAAGTTTACCTGCCATTGGGTTTCGTTGATGAGTATGGTCTGGAGAGATGGGAGGGCAAGGGACAAGCTTTCGAGGTCGAGAATGTTTTCGCGATGTCTGAGTCTGATCTTTCCGATGTGATCGCCCTCGACACACCCGTCTATGGATTGAGCCGGGCAGCGCTGGTTCGGCGGCTGTTCGAAGACAGCAACGGAGTCTGTGGGCTCGTTAGGAACGAAGACGGTGAGGTCCAGGGCTACGCAATGGCTCGCCCCGGGAGCAATGCCTGGCAGTTGGGACCTGTACTGGCCAATTCCAGGGATGCGGGCGAAGAACTGATCAAGTGGTCTCTGAGCCGTCTCGCAGACCAGCCCGTATTCTTCGATGTGCCCCTTGTGAATCAGGATGGCGTGGCGATTGCGAAGGCATGTGGATTCTCGGTTCAGAGACAATTCACAAGGATGTATCTAGGGGAGAGACCCTTCGCCGGCCAACCCTCATTTGTCTATGCGACTTCAGGACCAGAGAAGGGTTGAGATACGCTCGCACATTCAAAAGCTCCAGTCTCCGACCGAAATCAGCAGTCTGATTGTAGGGTGAAGGCGATTTCTCACGTGCTATCCTCAGCAGCCGATTACGGGCGAAGGTGGGCCGGTTTTTATCGACGTTATTTCAGATCCCTTGGAATCACCATCCAATTGATTCTGGACTATTTATAACATGTGTGCTTATAGTTGTACAGGGTCGCAAGTCAGGTTTTTACCGATTGCCGTCGCCATCAACCGAAGGGGGGATTCCCTTGAAAGTGCTAGTCCAGATTCTGATGGTCGCTGCTGGAGTTTCTTTGATTTTAGCAATCCTGATGGGGTTCGACATCATCAAGTCTGATATTTTGAATGTGAGTGGTAGAGGCTTTATAGAGTTGTCCATGGGGTGTTCGCTGTATGCGATTGGATTACACGTAGCAAAACCCTTTGGCGGGGGCGGGGCGGAGGAATAGGTCGACCCGATACTTTATCTGATAGATGGCTTATTTGGCGTTCGGCTTGATGGCTCACGATCCAATATGGGGCCGGAAACTGGGGGCTGGGGAATTCATGGACCTGTTGTAGCCCTGTAGGCTGCAGGTTACCAACCCCGGTGGCCGGTTTCCGGCCCTTAATAATTCGAGGAAAGTCCAAATGTTCTGCTTGATGCTTGCGGATGATTTTACGGGTGCCTGCGATACCAGTCTCCAGTTTTCCAGAGCCGGGCTGCAGTCCATTGTCGCTCTGAACAACGTGTTGCCTGAGGGTGCAGACGTGGTTGCGCTCGACACGGAGACACGGAATGAGAATCGCTCAGGAGCGAGAGACAAGCTGCTGAAGGTGTGCGACGCTGTTTCCGAATGGGAGTACAGCCTGCTCTACAAGAAAGTGGATTCTGCACTTCGGGGGAATCTGGGGATTGAATTGCGGACGATTATGGAGTCGCTGGATGTGGACCTTTGTTTGATGGCCCCGGCTTTTCCCCAGGCCGGCCGGGTGACCGTGGGTGGCTACCATTTGGTACATGGTATCCCGGTGGATCGGACAGAAGTTGGAAACGACCCGGGCGCTAGCGTAAGAGGATCCTTCCTGCCGCATCTGCTGGATTCGGATGGATCATTTTCGATTCGGAATATCGGATTGGAAGACATTTCACAGGGTCCGGATCACATCTTGGCGATGATTGAAGGACTCAGAAAGCCGGGTCATACGGTCATTGTACTCGATGCAGCATCCAATAGTGATCTCAGAAATATCGCCCTTGCGGCCGCCCGAATGTCGGTCTTACCGCTGATGTGCGGATCCGCGGGGCTTGCTGCGCACATTCCAGACGCCTTTGGTGTGAGGGTTGGGGGAAAGGTCGAGCAACCACGAGTAGCCGGTCCCGTACTGGTGGTAGTGGGAAGCGCCGAGTCTGTCACACGTGCCCAGGTAGGCGAACTCCGAACAGCTTCCCGTATTCCAGAGTGGGAGATTCATCTCGAAGCCAATTTGGCTGGCTCAGATGTGGCAGCCGCACTGGTTTCCGAATTGCGAAACCGTGGAAAGGCAATTCTGTCTCTGGTTGGATTGCACGCAGGTGTTCAGCGCAGCAAGGTGGTCTCAGCGATTGCGTCGCTCGGACAGATCGCGAAACTGGTTGTTGACGCAGTGCCGACGTGTGGATTGGTCGCTACCGGTGCGTGGACAGCCGTCGAAGTTCTGAAAGCTTTGGGGGGAACAGGTGCGCGTATCGAAGGTGAGGTTGTCGATGGGGTGCCTGCCTGTTCCATTTTGGGTGGACCTCACGAGGGGGTGAGGATGGTTACCAAAGGCGGCGCAATAGGCGAACCCGATGTGCTCGTCGGGGCGGTTTCCTGGATGAGCGATAAGGATTCCGTGGAGGAAGGAGAACGACCTCTCCTGGCTATCACAATGGGAGACGCCTGCGGCATCGGTCCCGAGGTGATCGTGAAGGCGCTGAGTCACCCAGAGGTCTATCGAATTTGCAGGCCATTTGTGATTGGGCATCCTGAGCTGTTGAGGGACAGTCTGAAGTTGGCTGATGTGCAGATGAGCATTCGTGAAGTGAGCGCTCCCCAAGAGGTCAAAAGCGAGTGGGGTACCATCGAGGTGATGAGTCCTGTGGCTTTGGATGTGACAAAAATTATTCAGGGCGAGGTTTGTTCCGAAGCGGGGCGTGGGGCGGTTGAGTGGGTGATAACAGGCGTGGACCTGGCCGTGGCAGATCGGATCGATGGGATCGTGACTGCCCCTTTGAACAAGGAGGCGATGAATCTGGCGGGATTCAAATACGCAGGTCATACGGAATTGCTGGGAGAGCGGACCGGGGGACACGATGTAAGATTGATGCTGGCCTCAGAGCGAATGAATGTCGTGCACGTGACAGGACACGTGGCCATTGCCGACGTGCCGGGTCGCCTGACGGAGGACGGGGTTTTCGATACGATCGTGCTGTTCGATCGGGCGCTGAAGGATATGGGGCGGACCACACAGCGGATCGCAGTGTGCGGTCTGAACCCCCACGCGGGTGAAGCGGGTCTCTTTGGAAATGAGGATACGCAGGTGATTAAGCCGGCAATCGACCGTGCGATTACCAAAGGGATCGAGGCCATTGGACCGCTTCCGGCAGACACCGTGTTTTTCAAAGCTTACGATGGGATATTCGATGGTGTCGTAGCAATGTATCACGATCAGGGTCACGCACCTGCCAAACTCGTGGCGTTCGACACGGCGGTCAATGTGACCCTGGGTCTGCCCATCGTCCGTGTTTCCGTAGACCACGGCACGGCTTTTGACATTGTCGGAAAGGGGCTTGCCGACGAGACGAATATGCTGCATACACTTCGTCTCGGGGCCAAACTCGCCAATGGGCGGAGAGCCAACAAACGAAAATGAATCAGCTATTCCATTCCAGCGATGAAGTCCATGCAAACGAGATTGCCTCCCGTGTCTGTGAAGATGGGCGTTCTCGCCGGGGGATTGTCTGTGAAAAATTCAGCGTAGGCCTCGTTGAAGTCGGCAAATAGTGATCGGTCCTTGAGAAGTACGGTTACTTTGACCAGATTGTCCAGAGATGTCCCGGCATCTTCCAGAACACCCGCTACATTTGTGAGGATTTGGCGGGTCTGTTCCTTCACGTCACCGGGAATGGTCTCCTGGGTTTCAGGATCCACCGGCGGCTGACCGGATATAAAAATCAGATCCCCGTAGATCACGGTCTGCGAATATGGAAATTTGGGGATATTACCTTTCGTGCTGCAAAACGTTCGTTTTTTCACCATTTCCTCCGTGTGACGCGATGGTTGTGTTCCTGTGACGTTCTGGCGAACCTTTCAGGTTCCCGTGCCTGATTGCTCATGTTACTCTAATATAGCCTCTCGACCCAACAGCGAAATAAGTAAACTGGGATTGAATGCACAGTAGACCCGCAATCAGTTCATTCATCAGGAGTGGCTGTCGCAGACTGGCCTCTCTGTCCACGGATTGGGTTAACTTTTGTGTTTGGGTGTCACGATACCGTGACAGGTCTGTCCCGTTGTTGACATCTGGGCGAGATAAGGGTATCTTATAAATCGTTATGTATCAGTGTGTTGTGAAATTGCTGGATTGGGCACAAATTATGCTTTGTTACTCTTTGAAGGTTTTGGCTTCGGTTTTTTTACACACCTGCTGATTTACGAACACAGCTAAGGACTTCACCTTGTCAAAGATGTTCAACACATCGATCCTTGTTACGGCCATTCTGTTTTCGGCGCTAAACTGTGTCTGCTGGGTGCAGTTGATTTCGGAGCCCTGTCATATCTCTGAAGCGATGCCCAGCTGCTGCTGTGGCGATCAGCCTGAGGTTACCGCAGCCGAACAGGATCTACCTCCCGCGCTTCTTTCTTCGCTTGTAGAGATTCATCCACCGGCGCAGACATCCGAGATGTCTACGTCTCCAGTTCCCGTTTGTCTCACGAGTCATCTGGCGAGTTCGGAGCGTGTTGGTTCTCGCGCTTCTCCTCACTTATACATCCTGAATACCTCCTTCCTGATTTAGTACCTGCCTTTCCTCCCGGTTGTGGCCATCCACTTTCGGGGGAGCTTTCCGTACTCTTTTCTTATCCAATTCAATTCTGTTTGATGGTTGGTGAACCCTTTACGTCTTTGGACGTGAATGCGGATCGTCTGCCATGTCATGATCTTGCGGCCAACTGGTGATATACGACCGGTCGTCTCGGTCTGCTATAGGCCGGAGGAGGTTTAGGTGTATTTAACTCGTCTGTTAAGGACTTTTGCTGTTGCAGTTGCACTCGTGCCAGGTGTTGGCAGCGCCGATGTGCTCGATCTGAATGCCCTGATTGAAGAGGCGCTGGAAAAAAATCCGTCTCTGGCCACCCTGAAGCATCGCTGGAACGCCTTCGAGGCACGCGTTCCACAAGCCGGAGCGCTGATGGATCCGATGGTCCGATTCGACGCGATGAATCTGCCGACGAGCAGCTTCAGTTTCGGCCGTACGCCGATGTCTGGGAAATCGATCATGATCAGTCAGAAACTGCCCTTTCCCGGGAAGCTATCGGGCATGGAGAAGATGGCAAGGCACGCGGCGGGTGCCGCTGGTGAGCAGTACGAAGATCGAGAATCCGGAATCGTAAATTTGGTGAAGCAAGCCTATTACACACTCGCCTTTCTGGACAGGGCGATCGCTATCACGCGGGAGAATGAATCGCTCCTGAGAGACTTGATCAGAATTGCACAATCAAAATATGCGGTTGGGAGAGGTCTTCAGCAAGACGTCCTGAAGGCCCAGGTTTCTCTTTCCAGTCTTAAGGACAGGTTGATCCACCTGAGTACCGAGCGTGCCGTGACGGAGGCAAAACTGAATCTGGTGCTTAATCGCAGTCCCCAGGGACAGGTTGGAAATCCTGGTGAGATTACTTTGACGCCTATCCAGTTCTCGCTGGAGGAAATTCAACAGGCGGCACTGGATACTCGGCCTGCGTTGAAAGGGATGGAACACGCAATTCTGAAATGGAAGGCGGCGGAAGACCTTGCTCGCAGGATGATTTGGCCCGATTTCACACTCAGTCTTGCCTACCGGCAGCGGGATCGGATCGCAGGTGATCCCGTAAAAGGGGCTGACTTCTTGAGTTTCGGTGTTGGGATGAATCTTCCTCTTTTCAAAGGAAGAAAGCAGCGGCAGCAGGTTGTGGAGGCGCAGGCCAACATCCGGATGGCGCAGTCTCAGGAGGAATCGGTACGACAACAGATTCTGTTTCAGACGCGTGTGGCCTTCCTGGAAATTGAACGCCACAGTGAGGAGGCCACCCTGTTCAGAACAGCCATTCTACCGCAGGCAGAACAGTCCCTGGAGTCCGCAATGTCGGGCTATCAGGTGGATAAAGTGGATTTCCTGACCTTGCTGAACAATCAGGTGACACTGTTTAATTTCGAGATTGACTATTACAGGCATGTGACCGGTCACGAGAAGAAATTGGCCGAACTCGAGGCGGTTGTGGGTAGACCCCTGGACCGGACTGAAAGGAGTTGGTAAGGTGGAAATTAAAAGAATCGTGGCATTCGTCGTTGTGCTGTCGATCGGATTCGTCGCCGGAGTCTGGCTGGGTGGTGATGAAGTCGCGCCAGAGGGACAGCAGGAAGCATCGGTATACCGGTGTCCAATGCATCCGACAGTCGTGTCTGATAGGGCCGGAAGCTGCCCGGTCTGCGGCATGGATCTGGTAAAGGACCGTCAGGAGAACACTTCTCGTGGGAGCTTGGGAGAGCGAAAGGTGCTATACTGGCGCGCACCCATGGACCCTGCTTACACGTCACCGAAGCCTGGGAAATCCCCCATGGGGATGGACCTTGTCCCTGTGTATGAAGATGAGGTGATGGGCGCTGGAGGTGGCGTGAAGATCGATCCGGCCACCATTCAGAATATCGGTGTGAAGAAAGCCGTAGTGAAGCGTCAGGCCCTTTCCAGAATAGTGAGGACGATTGGGCGTGTAGATTTCGATGAAACGAGAATGACAGATGTAAACACAAAGGTCACGGGTTGGGTGGAGAAACTTCTGGTGAACTATACCGGACAGGCAGTCAAGATGGGTGAGCCGCTGCTGGAATTGTACAGCCCTGAACTTGTGGCGGCGCAGGAGGAGTATCTAACCGCCCTCGACTACAGCAGAAAATTGAAGGAACGGGCCTCGTCCGATGTGGCTGCCG
This sequence comes from Latescibacteria bacterium UBA2968, assembly GCA_963694355.1. Classification (GTDB taxonomy): domain Bacteria; phylum Latescibacterota; class UBA2968; order UBA2968. The sequence goes on from CAVOEZ010000037.1 coordinate 9,699, forward strand.
GCGCTCTGGATCTCCTTAAATCGGCGAAGCAGCGATTGCTTTACTGGGATATCACAGGGGCTCAGATTGGTGAGTTGGAAGAGAAACGACAGGTGAAGAGAACAATGACGATTTACTCGCCGCAGGAAGGCGTTGTGGTACACAAGAATGTCTTCGATGGGGCGCATATCAAGGCTGGCCAGCATCTGTATCGCATTGCGGATCTGTCGAGGGTTTGGGTCTATGCCGATGTGTACGAATACGAGTTGCCCTGGGTCAAGGTTGGTCAGAGGGCAGAGGTCGAGCTTTCCTATGAACCGGGTAAGTCCTTTCATGGAAAGGTCTCTTATATCTATCCCTTTCTGGAGCCCAAAACCCGCACTGTGAAAGTCCGAATAGAGTTTCCAAATCCTGAAATGAAGTTGAAACCCGAAATGTACGCGAATGTAAGAATCAAGCCTCTGGTGTCACGGGATGCGCTTGTGGTACCCTCTCGGGCGGTGATCCGTTCCGGCGAACGAAATGTGGTGATCGTAGATCTGGGCGAGGGACGATTCATGCCCCGCGAGCTCGTGATCGGAGTACAGGCCGAAGGCGTTTACGAGGTGCTCGATGGCTTGAAGGAGGGTGAGACCATTGTTACCTCCGCACAATTCCTGATCGACTCCGAAAGCAATCTGAGGGCGGCGCTCAAGACGATGGTGGGTGCGGCATCGGCAGAGGGAAAGGAGGCCGGCCAGAATGGGCATCAGCACTGATCACTCTTTGATCCAGTCACGCTTTGAGCAAATAGGCTGCTATTCCGTTCCTGCTTCCAAACCGGGTGTCGGATGCCTGCGAAAGGGGACCGGAATATGTTAAATCGAATAATCGAGGCCAGTCTGCGGAACCGGTTCCTGGTTGTCCTGGTGACGCTGTTCGCCATCGGGTGGGGTGTTTACGCTATGGTAAACATTCCCCTGGATGCCATCCCGGACCTGTCCGACGTTCAGGTAATCATCTTTACCGAATTTCCAGGGCAGGCGCCGCAAGTAGTTGAGGACCAGGTGACGTATCCCTTGACCACCGCCATGTTGTCTGTGCCTTTCGCGAAGGTGGTGCGTGGATACTCTTTTTTCGGTCTTTCGTTCGTCTACGTGATTTTTGAAGACGGTACGGATATGTACTGGGCCCGTAGTCGGGTACTCGAGTATCTGAATTTCGTCTCGGGACGCCTCCCAAACGGTGTAACACCTTCTCTTGGCCCGGATGCGACCGGTGTGGGGTGGGTATTCGAATATGTGGTTGAGGACAAGTCTGGAAATCACGACCTGGCTGAACTGAGGTCGATCCAGGACTGGTACTTGCGATACGAGTTGACAAGTGTCCCGGGAGTGTCCGAGGTCGCGAGTATCGGTGGCTTTGTGAAGCAATACCAGGTTACGGTCGACCCCAACAAGATGCTGGCTTACAATGTATCTCTTCAGAAGGTCCGGAAGGCGATACGTCGGAGCAACAACGATGTGGGCGGTCGATTGATCGAGATGGGCGAGATGGAATTTATGGTCCGGGGGCTTGGATACATCAGTTCGCTGGAAGACATCCGAAATGTCCCGGTTTCCGTCAACGAGAATGGTACGCCGGTTACGGTCCGTGACATCGCAACTGTCGAACTTGGGCCGGAACTCAGGAGGGGGTTGGCAGAGTGGAATGGAGAAGGGGAGATTGTGGGTGGGATCGTGGTGATGCGATATGGGGAGAACGCGCTCACGGTGATTGAGCGGGTGAAGAAGAAACTGGAATCCCTGAAGCCCGGTCTGCCCGAAGGAGTGGAGATTCACGTGGCGTATGATCGATCGAGCCTGATTAATCGGGCGATCGACAATCTGACAACAAAGCTAATCGAAGAAATGGCCGTTGTCGCCCTGGTTTGCGTGATCTTCCTGCTGCACTTCAGAAGTGCGCTTGTGGCGATTTTTACGTTGCCGATGGGGATCTTGATATCATTCATCGTGATGCACAACCAGGGGATCGATTCCAATATCATGTCCCTGGGAGGGATCGCCATTGCGATTGGTGCGATGGTGGATGCTGCGATTGTGATGATCGAAAATGCCCACAAACACCTGGAACGGGATCAGGAAAAAAAACCGCATCTGGAAATTATTTTGGACGCCTCGAAAGAGGTCGGGCCTGCACTGTTTTACTCTTTGCTGATCATTACGCTTTCCTTCCTGCCCGTATTCACGCTCGAGGCGCAGGAGGGCCGGCTGTTTAAGCCACTTGCATTTACGAAGACCTTTGCAATGGCGGCATCCGCCTTTCTGGCCATCACGATTATACCGGTGCTGATGAGCTTCTTTATTAGAGGAAAGATCAGACCGGAGGAAAAGAATCCTGTCAGCCGTGTGCTCATCTGGCTATATCGTCCGGTGATCGACTGGGTTTTGAAGAATAAGGTTAGTACGCTGGTAATCGCGGGAGCGATCCTCCTCATGACGGTCTTTCCGTTTCACTCGCTGGTTTTGTCTCGATTCTCGGAAGACCCGCAGAGTCTGACTTACAAATCGTTGGTGAAGCTGGATACACTTTTTCCACTCGAAAAGATCGGGTCTGAATTCATGCCTCCGCTCTACGAGGGTGACTTGTTGTACATGCCGACAACACTTCCGGGTGTGTCTGTGGCGAAGGCGCGTGAATTGCTTCAGCAGACGGACAAGATTATCAAGACATTCCCTGAAGTGCATCACGTGTTCGGGAAAGTCGGTCGCGCCGAAACCGCAACGGATCCAGCGCCGATCTCGATGATAGAGACGACGATAATGCTCAAACCTGAAAGTGAGTGGCGCCCCGGGATGACGCCCGAGAAGCTGGTGGACGAACTGAATGCGGCGGTTAAATTCCCCGGATTGACGAATGCCTGGACAATGCCTATCAAGACCAGGATCGATATGCTTTCCACGGGGATCAAGACGCCCGTGGGTATCAAAGTGGCGGGGGACGATCTGGAGACGCTCGAAATGCTGGGGAAGCAGATCGAATCCGTGGTGAGGG
>CAVOEZ010000038.1:0-12702 GCA_963694355.1 Latescibacteria bacterium UBA2968
TTTGGGCTCACCGGTGGCATCGTGAAAACAGAGAAGCCCTTCGATCGCCCGGCCGTGAGTGTAGGTAGGTTCGCCGCCACGTCCCGAGGGCTTCAAGTGGGCGAGCGCCGGATCGCAAAGGGAGAGATCCCATTGTGTCAGGTCGAGGCTGGCCTTTTGCATCTGAGCGACAGCCTTTAGGCCCTGGTGGTGTGCCCGTTCGCTGGATCTATATTTTACGAGCAATCCCAACGCCAGCATCGTCTCCCGATAGGAGTGGATGTACCAGGTGGAGACGTCCGCCGGGTCAGGGTCTTCGAGAAGAATTCCAGTGGGGTTGGCAGACAGCGCCCAGGTGTTGTCCAGCATAGCGGCCTCGATCGCAGGAGGGATTTCGAAACCGGTGCACACTTGTAGACGAAGAAAGGCATTCCACCATCGGCCGACATTGTGGCCGGTGCAGTGAGGACGAAACTGATATTGTGCCGTTAGGTCAGGCAAGACAGCCATATGCCAGTAAGGCAGGTAGTTTTTTTCCGGGCATAGACAACCGATAAGGTTCTGCCCCGCCAGATCGAGTTGCTCAGTCAAGTTTGTGTCCGTCCAATACTGGTAAAATTCAGACTTCGGGACAGTTCCTATACCCTTAACCTGTGCGGAGTGCGCGCTCCTTAACCGAGAAGCGCACGAACCTGTTTGTTTTTGGTGAGGTCGATCGCGCGAAGCCCGTCGTCATCTTTGAGTCCCGGATTCGCACCGTTTTTGAGCAGTAGGCGAACGGCTGTTACATCCCCTTTTCTCGCAACGCTGTGCAGCGCCGTATCCGCTTTACCGTTCCGGCCGTCCCGGTGCTGGGAGTTCACGTCGCATCCGTGTTCAATGAGCAGTGCGAGCAGGCCTCGGCGATGTTTGTCGAAATGTCCGGCGTGTACCAGGGTGTTCCACGGCACCTTCTCGGATTTCCCTTTTCCAGTCCCTGTTATCTTCGCCCCATTTTCCAGTAGCCATTCCATTGTCTTGAGCGACATCCCTTCGCAGGATGCAATAATTGGTGGTCCATAGTCTGCCCACACACCGTTTACTTCCGTTCCGTTCTCGACGAGCATTTCCAAAGCGGGAACACAGCGGTCGTAGAGGGCAGCTCTGAACATCGGATACCGATCGTCTTCATTGACATCGCAACCACTGTCGATCAGATATGACAGGATGTCCAGTTGGCATTCGACAGCGGCTTCGGTAAGCGGTCGGTAGTCGCGATTCCTGCCGGGACGAATGATGGTGTTGAGGAGAGTCGGATCTTTCTTCGTTAGCCGCTTTACAACTCTCAAGTCTCCGGAGCCTATGGCTTTCAGAAGAAGTTCGATGTCTTGAGACATGACCAATCCTTCGGTGTTTGGGCTGTTCGGTTCGATGAACCCTACTGTTGTAATGGGAAGAGGGTTTCGAACATCTTGTCCGTTCTGGTTTTCCAACTGTGCCACCCGTGTCCCCCGTTGAATTCTCCGCCTTCATATTTGTAGCCAGCCTCTGTCAGGAGCTCTGCTCCACGACGGGTTGACTTTTTGATGTTGGCCGCACCCTCGAGTGGACTGTGCAGGTCGTATCTTCCCCAGGCGATATAAATGGAGAGCGGATACTCAGACGGTGAGGGCAGGATATTCCTGACGTTTTCGTCTTCTCTGGAATCCCACCACATGGATTGAACGGCGAGTTTCCCCACGGCCCCAGGTTTCTTGATTGTAGCGATGTAGGAAAGGAATCCGCCCTGGAAACCGCATCCCATGTTGGCGCGCATTTCGCGACTTGCCCACGTACGGTACTTCTGGTCTACTGCGGGGATCAATTCATCCACAAACGCGGTGAGATACTTGTCTCCCTGAGCGCCCAGATATCTTGATCCACCCTGAAGCAGTCGGGGGACGAAGACAACGATGACAGGTTCCACGTCTCTTCCGAGCAGATAGTCGAGGGACTGCTGCAATTGTCCCTTTGATTGAGCAAGGTCTCCCTCGTGGAAATAGACGACCGGGTATCTGGTGCTGCTCGATTCATACTCCGCCGGAAGGTAGACTGGAATGGACAGGCTGTCGTCACGAATCTGTGTCTTGAATTCAAGTGTGTCGATGCGACCTTTGGCGGCGAGTTCGTGATTTTCGAGGTGGGCGGGAGGGTGCCAGTCCGGCATCTGAAACCAGTTGGACCGGCCAAACCATCGTGTTCTGTGCACCCTGGGGTTTAGTGTGTCTGTTATCGCTTTCTGAAGATCCCTGGTGAATCGGTAGGTCACCCGGGCATCCGACTCCAGTTGTTTAGAATAGTAGTAAAGGTCTGTGCCATCGACGTGATGCATGGGCTGATCGTATCGCCATCCGATCAGATCCCCGGTGAGCGCTACATCTTTGCCCCCCCCCACGATAGATGAAGTGCACAAGGTTCTGTCCTTCGATGACTGGAAACGAATCTTGTTTGGAAATGAAGGCATCAATTAACGCGGCTTTGTCGTTCGATTGCCTCACGCGATCGAGAAATTCTGAAAAGTTGGATCCGGGGACGATTCCCGGGACTGCTTCAGTGCTTTCGGTGATCTGCTCCTGCGCAACGATTTCGACACAGGCGATTTCCGACATGCTTCGGATATACAGCTTTCCGTTGGCGAATGCGGGAGGCGCCCAGACCAGGTTGTCGAATACCTGGAGAGATACTTTTTCGTCATAGCCGTCTCCCGATGCTGGCGAAATGCTCAATTTCCCCTCTTTAGTCGCAATCACAAGGTGCCCATCGACAAGGATGGGGAGCCCGTCGCCAGGTTCGCGCGATCTCCACACACGATCTCCGGTTTCCGCATCGACGCAGATGAGGATTCGACCGTTGTGACCGAAGATCAAACCGTTATGATAGACCGGAACGAGATAGGTGCCCGAATGTTTCGGGTGTTCCACAATTCAGTCACCGAATAACCGTGATCCCCGAAGCCCAGTGTAAGGAGCGAAGCACTTCCGCCGCTGTCTTTCCAGAGAAAGCGATTCGGGCCGGTGAAGACGAGATTTCCTCCCTCGGTTCCACTGGCGCTGTTTCGACCTTCGTGGGTGTGCTGCCAAAGTGTCTTTCCGGTGGTTGGATCCAGTCCGGTCAGGAACCTGTTGCCGACGCCTATGATCTGGTCATTGCCGTCGATATTTATGACTGAGGGAGATTGATAGGCGATCGTGTCGGTTACGGATGTCCAGATTGGCACACCTGTAGCCGGATCGATGAGTGAGATGGCTTTTCCTTCGGCGCCTCCCAACTCGACAATTACCCTGTCGCCGTAGGCTTGAGGTGAAGTACCCAGTCCGTAGTAGGGAAGAATGGTGCCGTAGCTTTCTTTTAAGTTGATCTTCCAGAGCTGTTTTCCGGTTTTCGCGTCCAGGGCGAGCAAGAGTCCGTACGGGCTGACTGCGATGACCCTTCCGTTGTGGATCAGAGGCGCAGAAATGGGGCCATCCATAGATCCATATCGTCCCGGGTGCTTCGGACCGATTTCGTGGCGCCAGAGTTCATGTCCGTCACTGGCATCGAACGCGATCACCACATCAGAAGTGCCGTCGCTGAACATGGTGACGGCCATTCGCTCATCTACAGACACGGGCGAATAACCCTGTCCCAGCGGTTTGCGCCAAACGACACGAGCGGAGAACGCTTCTCCTGGTGGGAACAGGCCGCCGTTTTCGACGGTAAAGTCCTGATTGGGTCCGCGCCATCCTTTCCAGACTACAGGGTCGGATGACCAGCCTGGAGTAGCGAAGAGCAAGAAGAACAAACACAGAATCAGTGGTAATCCAAGTGCAGGATTCTGGATGGATCGAAAACTTCCATTTGTTGACATTTTGAGGTCCCTCAGGGCGTTGGGTGGGTGTTAAGTTCGCAAGTTTCCGAATTGAGATATGTACACAAATCCCGCCGGATTGTGATTTCAGGCGGGTTCTTTTCCAAAGCCAATGGTGATCTTATGTATTGATGGTTAGGCTGCGCGGAATCGATTCCTCAAGGTGCAGGCGTATCAGCGAATAGTCGGTCCTTCGCGGCTTCAAGCACAGCTACCGCGGCTCTACGTGAGACAGATGGGAAGTCCTGCAGGAAGTCCTCAAGTGATGATGCTCCCTGGAGGTAGTCGAACAGATTCTGGACGGGGACTCGGGTCCCATTGAAACAGATTGCCCCACTCATGATGTCGGGATCGCGGCTTATGTGTTTGTCTTCCATTGCGACTCCGGTGGCATTAAGAAAACTTGTGGAAGCAGGTTAGTAGTCGATGTCATCAGCTCGGGATTCGTTCCATTGACCCGTTGATCTGTTGCCTACGAAAATATAACCTTGTTTGTGGTTTGTTACCAAACGATAACTACTCGGTACGGGAATGGGAAATTGTTGATAACCGGTTACAAATGTGGCATTGTAATGTAGATTCAGCAAATGCAATCAAACCCTGTGACGCCTACAAAGGAGCTTTCCTGTGAGTTCTGCAGATTCGCTGGACTTTACCGACAATCCGAATATTTCTACCAATGCCGTTCTGACGATCCTCGAGGACTTTCTGCCATTTGGCGTGGAGACGTTTACGAATCGAAAGGAGATCTGGGATCTTCCGTCCTATGAACCCGGTCTTCGAGAAGCCAATCTGGCGGTCATTCTGGCGGAGATCATCTGCAGTCCAGGCTACACCGAGAGTCGGTGGTCGCGGAAGGAACTTACGGGGTTGGTTCACGAGATTCTGCAGCCGGCGGAAGCCTGTTCGTGGGAGGCGCTTCAGCCGCTGGCGTGGTCTTATGTGGCCTATGTGCTTGCGAGGCTTGGTGATGGGATCGAAAGGTCGCTTCGCGATTCCCTGAGTGAAAAGGTAGCCCGTTGGGCGGATCACTTGCTCGATTATGATTTTCCGACAGGGCTCTATCGTGATACCAAAGCTGAGGAGACCTGTTGGACAGTAGGACCACTCGTAGGCGCGCAGGTGCTTTTTCCCGGAGATCCACGGTGTGAAGCCTGGCAGGAGAAGGCGCACGGCTTCTTTCTCAACTCGTACAATCGCGAAGAGGATTTTTGGGAGACAGAGGTAGTCGAAGGAAAGCCCGTGCGTGATCGGGTGACGACCGCCAATGTGTTCACGGATTTTACGACGGAGAATCACGGGGCGTTTCACCCAACCTACCAGGGGTGCTTCAACAATTACGCCGTTCCATATATCCTGTACAAGAAGTTCCTGGATCACGTGCCGCAGACGCTTGTTTGGAACTGGAAGGGACTCCACAGCGTGATGGCGCGTTTGTTCACAGAGAATGGGCGGATCTTTTATCCGACCGGGAATGACTACTATCCCTATTCTCACTGCGAACACACTCACTATCTGGCCATTGTGACGGATGCGCTGAGAGATCCCCAGGGTTTGTGGGCGTTGAAGAAGGGGCTGCAAAATGTGCACGAACTGCAGTCCGATCTGAATGGAGAAGTGGTAGGGAGATATCTGAATGGCGAAAAGCATCTCTATTGGGAGTTCCATTTCATGTCATTTGTGGCGTTCGCCCACGCGCTTGCGCCGTTCAACGGGATCGAGATTTATGATGACGATCAGGCAATGGCTGTTGGCCAGGGACCGTGGGTGTCCCCTTACACTGGAATTCTGGTTCACAAAGGGCGAAAGCTTCACAGTGGTTTTGGATTGAAGGCGCTCGTTGGTCGTTGTCCCGGGAGTGGATTTGTTGTTCCGCAGGGCCCGCACGTGTGGACGGATTTTTTCTGCGCCGTCCCTCAGCTCTCCCCGGTAATCCGGAATGTCGAAGGGGAAGACGCAGAGCTCGAGTTGAGGAGTCACGTGATCGATTCGAATGATGAAGAGGCCTGGGTTCTGGGAGCGTGGGCGGACAAGGAGCTGCGGATCAGGCGGACGATGGCGATGTTGACGCACGAGGAAGGTGTGCTGCAGGTGGAACGGATTATGCGCTATGGAGAGCAGGTTCCGATTTTCGGTACGGATATGGATCTGTCCAGGACAAAGGCGGAAGGCCCTGAGTTCGATCCCTGGAAGGTGGAGACATTCAATTACAGGCTGGCGAATGAGTCGATATACTTCCGATCCATCCGGGTGCAATCTGAAGAAGGCGAGCGGGTGGTTGAGGACGAGGCCGTTGCGTGGAGTACTTCAGGAGACTGGGTGTTACTGGATGGTCGGATCGGGTTGATTAGACTCTGGGGTGAAGGAGACTGGCAATTCGATTATCGGTATGAAACGGAGCCGCTGAGGAAGGTTCACTTCTGGCATCATGAGACGTGGGCGCTCAATGTCAGTTTCCGGAAAGATTCCCCGCCGCGAGGTTACGGTTTGATGGGCGGGCAGGCGGTTCTGTTTGTGCCTGCCGGGGACGCAGGCGAGCTGGCCGCCATTGCGGAGGAAGGGCGAGCGAAGGTGGAAGAGGATCACGGGGTGTTCAGATTTTCCAGTTCACTGGATTCGTGGAAGGCTGAGCGCGAGATCGATCTGGGACATCTTCTTTCGTTCAAGTAGAGTCAGATATCCCGCGGAAAATGGAAGCGTTTGAGACGTTCTCTTCAAGAACCAAAAAGAGGGGCGACTATCACCCCTCTTCCCTTCTTTATCCTCATTGAAACTTTGATAAAATCATCACAAATACTCAATGTGACCTTCCACTTCTTCTGCTTCCAGGACCTGATAAATCAACATGAGACCGCGGATGATATCACCTGTCGTGGTGACCTGAGGTGTATATACGATCCCTTTGTGTTCGGCGCCTGCCGCAGCCAGGCGCAGGAAATCAATATCTTGAGTAAAAATAACCCGTCCTTCTGCCTGTGCTTCTCTCAAATGTTCCTCGTCTGAGGCTCCCAATAGGCCTGCTTCACTAACAGTGAGAACATCCACTCCCCTCTGGCGCAATCCCATCACCACAGCCCTCGAAACATCCTCATCGGCATAGAATCTGACTTTAGCCATGTTGCTTTTATTCCTGGAACTTTGACTTCAGCTGGGAAGGAGTTCTCCTGCGTAGTGCTTCAGCAAATTCCTCACTGGCTTCTATATCCCGATTGACCTCGTCGTAGTGGTCGAAGTAGTAAGTCAATGCCGCGTATATATCTGCCAGGGTCAGGTCGTATTCAGCCGCAATTTCGTCAGCACTCTTTCCCATCAGCTCATGCCAGATAACGATATTCTGCACCGTAATACGGTGTCCGGCAATGCGAGGTTTTCCTCCTGAGACCCCGGGTGTGACCTCAATATGCTGGACTAACGGTTTGACTGACATATGATGGCCTCCGATCTTTGGCTCAACAAATCCAATAAACCAAACAAATACAACTATTTTTCAAAATATAAATTGGATCATGTGGAAACCAAAGCACTTTTTGTTCTTAGTTCTCTTGAATGGTCCGCCGGTATGGAGTTGGTTCTACCGTTGTCCCAATATTCTCAGTCTTTCAGACAAGAACGGCTTGGCGACCAAAGTCCAGCACCCATGAATCCGCCAAGTTGGCGCCTGGTGGCGCAATCCTCGAACCCGGTGGTGTCACCGTTATTAGGCGTTCACCCTAGTGTCAAAAGACCAAATCCCTGCGCAGCAAGCATCGCGTCTCTCAAGAATTCACGACTTAAGCGCTAACCACATCCTTTTGCCTCATTTTCGCATAGCGTCCGGAGATCCGTAGAGCGACTGCACCTCATCGTCATCCAGGGCCAGGTCCAGGATCAGAAGTTCATCAATCTTTCCGGCGTATCGCTGGCCAAGTCCAATGGTCATCTCCTCGATCGACCACGTTACGCGATGCTCGTATCCCTCCATCCATCCTCGTCGCACGCCATCGATGTAGACGCTGCAGCGACCGTCTTCCTGACCTGAGTTCGCGTTCTCCCAGGTGGCGACAATGTGATGCCATTCCCCTCGTTTCCAGTTCAAATCGCCGATGACGGTCAGTTGTCCCCCGACAAACCGATCGTTGGCTTCGCTGTCGTTGTAGATTCCCAGCCGTAGTTTGCGAGGGGATCCATATCTTTCGTCACTCGGTCGGGTGAGGTCCAGATAGAACGAGCCGTTTGCGGCCTGGCGGCTAATGTGAAAGGGGTCGACCGGATATTCTGGGAGAAGATCCTCGTCAGGATTCCCGTTCAGCCAGAGAGATATGGAACCGGAGAAGGCATCTGTGCTGTAGGGGAAGTTACCAGCGGCAGGATAGGTGAATTCGTCTTCGTCCCAGCCGTAATCGGCAGCCGAAAAGACGAGTGCGCCTCCATAACGGCCAGCCGTGGCGTCGTGATGTACGGCGGAGGGTTGATAGCTGGCTTTTCCACTGCCGAGGCTGATGTCGGCGTCGAGTCCTTGATCAAAAGATGCGTAGAGACAGGTGTGTTGCTCGAGTAGTTCGCGAAGTTCGGTTGACATTTCAGGCTCCAGATTTCCAGGCTAAGAGGGGTTTAATTTCGCAGGTCTCCGTGGCGCCATCTGGCCATACCGGAGACAGGAGTACTGCAAGGGTATCCGGGTTGGCTGTCTCGAGGGTCGCGTGGAGTCGCCGGATACCTTCGGTACTGAGCATAGGCGGTTCAGCTTCTGGCGCCTCTGTGGTGGAAAAGGTGGCCTCACCTGATAGGATGCGCGCATACAGCAGGTTTCCGTCGAGGGTCAATCTGGCTTCCCGGTCTGACAGGATATCAATTTGAGCGTCCGTGGTGATTCCCCAAACGATGGTCGAACGCTCGTGGACAGAAATTTCGTCCTGTGTAAGTACAGCGCGTCTTCCCTCCACCAGGCGAATCCCGCGTGTCACGCTCTTGGCGGATTCGAGATATGCTTTGGACAGATCTACGATCGCGAATGTGGTTTCGGTTTCGGACTCGTATTGCGTCATCGAGGCGGTCGCAAGTGGGTCCTGGTTTTTGGCATCGATGGTGATGACGTTGTGACTGAACGTGCCCAGATTCCAGTACTCCCACCGTTTGCCGCCTCGTTTGCCATCCCAGTAGCCAGGGAGGGTGTACAGGTCCGAACCGAGATCCCGGATCCAGCGCACCCCCAGGGCATCCAACTCGAAACTGCCGAGATCGAGGTGTCCATGGTTGGCCTGATTGTACCCTGCTTTGAAGCCGACAAAGAGTGCGTCGGCGTCCCAGGAGCTGCGCATCAGGGCAAGTTGGACCGGACCTCGGAAATGTTTGTCGAGGGTTCTCAATTCTTCTGGAGCCCGGGGTTTGGGAACATACCAGACGACGTGCTGTGCGGTGGGTTTCTGATCTGCGAGGAGTCTGTGCTCGTCTCCGGCCAGGAACGCGTTCTGGAATGTGTCTGACAGCCAGAACATCTGGAACATCGGACGTCTTCTGTTACGCGTCTTGCTGTCAGCATAGTTGAAATAGAGGTCGGTAGGACCGGTGACGTAAATTGGAGCTAGTCCGGCCTCTGACACACCATCTGTGCTCAATAAGCCCAGGTCGGTATCCAGGGCTGTGCGGAGCGCAGTGAATCCGTAAGCCAGGTAACGAGTCGCAAATCCCCAGTATCCGGGACCTTCCGCCCAGGCGCCGTCGGGCCCAAACATTTCCAAGGCTCTGGGCATTGAGGCCGCAGCTGCGGGGATGATCGCCTGAGCATACTCCGGGTCCGTTTCGGCAACGGCCAGCGCCCCGATGATCAATCCGCAGTTGCAGACGATGTTCCAGTTGTGATCACAGTCCTTCCACCATCCATATCGTCGCTTGCGTCGGGGTTCGATTGGATCGTTGCCGCCATAAGCATCGAGACCGGGTTGCAGGCCATTTCTGACGAGACCCTTTCTAATGGTTTGCTTCTGGACGCCGGTTAGTTCGTGAAAGAACCAATCGTAACCAAGCCCGACGGCATGGGACATTTCCGCGGTGTCCAGGAAATGCGAGGGGTTCCAGTCTGGAAATTCACTCGCTCTGACGATGGCGTCTATACCTGCGTAGAGATACGTGCGGTCGCCGGTCCATCGCCAGGCCATACCGAGGGTGTACACCCGGTTGACGCAATCCCGACTGACACCAAGCATGGTGAGATTGGCAGTTATCTCGTACTCGAGCGGTCCCTTGCGTTTGATCTCATCGGCCTGGGCGATGACCCGGTTGACGAAAGATGCGAGGAATTTGTCGGTTGTTGCCTGCGCTTTCAGATCGGCTAGACGCTCCTGTGTCATGATGAGACGAGGATGCCCATCTTTCAGGTTCTCGAGTAGTGCGTCCAATTTAAGTCGCTGGCTGATGCGTCCTGTCCCTTCTTCTTTAATTCTCTTGTTACCAATTTGTAAATTCCAACTGAGGGTTTCTTGGAATAGCCCGGGGCCAATAAATAGGACACGTGTGGCCTACCCCACGTTGGAAGACAATCCGAAAGTGGCTTACTTTTCCAGGTCCTGCAGAAGTCCGCGGATTCTTTTGCTGTCTTCCTGACTGAGGCAGGTCACATCGGCGGAGGTCTGGCCTCGGGTTTCTATGGATATCGTATCCCAGAAGATGCCCGACCGGTGTGAGAAGCCGGCGACCTTTTCCCACACGATTTCTTCGTCGCTCGAGGTCAGCCCAAGGAATCCATAGGTTGTGATGACAATTTTCTCTTGAGAGAAGGACGCCCTCTGCGGGTGTAGACTGAAGGTGGTGAGGAATGCGCCGACGGGACTGGATGTAACCTCGAAGGGTGAGAACGAGGGTTTTTTCAGTTTCAGTGACCAGAGGGTTGTTGCACCATCGACACACCTTTGCCCTGGAGGGAGAAAGGGCCATACATTCCTGGCACAGAATTCCCTCGATCCGTTCTCCGCAAGCTGAGCACACCGCAGCAGCTATGGGTATCTCGCTCAGACACTCAGGACACTTTTTGATTTCCATACACCCCTCACTTTTGAGTGTTCGATAGATCGCTAAAATTCTCCGGTGACCTGCTCGATCTCACGCTGAATACCCATTCCCCAGGCATATTGTAAAGCTGGCATGCCGATGTTCCTGGCCCCCTCGGCGTTCTTCAGTCTGTCGTCTACGAATACCGCCTCAGCGGCAATAACTCCCATTCGCTTCAGGACGGCTTGGTAGGACGCCGGATCGGGTTTGCCTATTCCAGATTCAGCGGAGAATATGATTACATCAAACACATCACTGTTGATGCGCTCGATGACTTTTTCGCGAGTGGTGATCCAGGCGTCACTCAGTACGCCCAGTTTGTACCGGCTCTTGAGTGAGTAGATGTAGTCAAACAGGTCGCAGTTCCAATCCGGTTCCCCCCAGAAGTCTTCTTCCAACTGCCGCCATTCGGATTCGTTCAATTCCAGATCTTTCCCGACGGCTTCGAACAGTTCGTCCGGGTGGCCGGTTCCAAGAACCAGTCCAGGCGCAAGCGGATGGTGGAAGACGATCCTGCCGATTTCGCCATCGGGGAGATGCAGACGCTTTTCCCAGGCCTGACGTGACTTTGGACTGGAACCGCTGCAGAGTACATCTCCCATGTCGAAGATGAGCGCCTTTGTCATTTCTTCTCGTTAAATGAGATGATACTGTGTTTGCCGCATCACTGAAGGCAGCAGTGTGGCGAAACGTTTCGCAAGGATCCGATCCACCACCTGTGCCTGTTCGCGCAGAGGGAGGATGCTCGGCGCTGGGTCGTGAGACTTTGCCATTCTGTCTAGGTCTTCGATTCCGGGAGCGGCCTCTCCGCCCAATCTCCCAGTGCGAATGGGCGTCCGTCCACCGATTCTCCGAGTTCACGGTAGCGCGGTCCTCGTGTCCAGTGTGCTTTGCCGTGGAAGAGCGGCTTGAGCTGGTCCGGTATTTCCTTTTTGAAGGCCTCACTGAGGTCGCCTCTGTCCCAGTAGGGGAAGAGGGTGGAGCCGTATCCGGTGATGATGATTACCCGTTCGTTGTCCGAGCGGATCTGACCTGTGGCGTGAATGAGGGTTTCGCTGAACAAGAGCGTCGATCCGGCAGGGGCTATGACCTGGTGGATGAGTGAGCGATCTTCGTACGCGGCAGCGATGATGACATCGGCAGGCGCGTCGATTTTGTGGCTTCCGGCGACGACCACGGTGCCGCCATCTTCAGGACCGAGGTCGGTGAGGTTGGTGAGGGTTTTGACAAAGCTGCAGTGATACAGTCCGTTCTGGGTGTGACTTCCGAATGGGATGTCTGTGCCGCGGTGGAAGCCGTATTTCGGTGGCGATGAGAAGTCATTGTCGGGATTCCTGCTGTTGATGTGGGCGTTCATTTCGACAATTCGGGCTTCTCCACCAATGAGCTCTTCAGACATCGCAACCATCGATGGATGCGTGGCATAGGCTGTGATCGCTGGATCCGATTCGATGATGTGCGCCATGAAGCGGTGGTGCGGTTTGTTCGTGAGCACATAAGCGCCCCGAACACGCGGACCATTATCCGTAGGATCCTCGAGCTGACCAAGCTCTTCGCGGAGCTTGTAAAGCGCGTCCTTGATTCGCCCTGTTTCATCGGTGGAGAGGGTGTTTTCCACGACCACGAAGCCAAAGGCGTCGAGGTGGTAGCGCTGTGCGGATGTAAGCGCAGGGAACGGACGATCGAAGGTGAGATCGGGCATGGGTTGAAGCCCTCCGTGCAAGTGTAAGTATGATGGATGCCTGTTTCGGAGGAAGCCCTGTCGGACGATCGAAGGAGCAGGCGTGTCGGTTCAACGGCCAAACACAGAAATACAGTTGGCGCTGGAGAAGGTG
>CAVOEZ010000039.1:0-12591 GCA_963694355.1 Latescibacteria bacterium UBA2968
CCGTTCGGATCCGGAAATGAGCCACCTTTGTTCCTGGTACCGAATTGCCGGATCGATCGGACCGGAGCGGTAGGAAAAGGAGCGGTAGGAAAAGGAGCCCATCTGAAACTCTCCCTGGATGTGGGTGGGCAAACGTGCGACGCCATCTGGTGGCGGCAGGGTGAACGCGTCTGCGAACTTTCTGAAGGCGACAGGGTAGATGTCGCCTGTGCGCTCGAGAAAAACACCTGGAACGGCAAAACAAGAATACAGCTCGTACTGGAAGACCTCAGAGCCCCACAATGAAAAAGCCGCGGTCTCTTCAAGACCACGGCACGTCATCCACACGAGATATTCGCTTGCATCACTTCACAGGAAGCGCCCCAATTGCACCATCGGGCAGTTCGACCGATGTCACGGAGATCCATCCGGGTCGCACAGCGGACTTCTCCCTCCATTCCACAAGCACCCAGTCGTCATCACGGCTTCTTGCAGTTACCCGCCACATCGTACCCTTCGTAAGGCGCGCCACAGGCGCTCCTTCTCTCGAAGGATCAGGGTAGAGATTTCCGCCTTCTGCGTTGGAAATCACGGCCCAAACTGCCTGCGTTTCCACTACCGTAGAGGCGACCTGAACTGACGTGCGAACACGATCCGGTTTCACTCGATCCAGCGCGCTGCTCCAATCCACATCCGGCCCCCACTTCCAGATCGCGCCTGTACCGACCATCATACCGATCAACCCGCAGACGATCATGACGCTTCCCCAGTTCACACCCTTTGAGGAAAGCGTTGGAGAATGCGGCCGGTCTTCATGCCTTGAAAACATCCTCGATCCGGGAGAAAGAGATTCGGTCGCCGACATCCCGACGGTCGATTCCTGCGCCCGCTCGCTAGAGATTTTCCTGTGCACGTGAAAAATCGTCTGGACCCGATAGGCCTCTGCCGAGTCGGTTTGGCCGTGCGGTGTCTCGCCGCCCAGCGCCAGAATTGCCCCATCGAACACACACACGCCGTGCGAGCTCCTTGCCAGATCCATCAGGGCCTCTTCGAACCACACCCTAGAAATCGGATCATACGCTTCGGTCCCGGCGGTTCGTCCTGAACGCCCCAGTCCTCCGGACACAAAAATCCGGCGGTTGATCACCGCGAGTCCAAAATGACTCTTCGCGGTAGGCATTGGAGAATCCTGAATCCAGGTGTCGTCCGCGGGTGAGTAGCGTTCATTCCTGTCACACTTCGCCTTACCGAACAACCCGAAGACCCGCCGGATCTCACCGCCCAGGACACTCATCCTCCCATTCACCACACCAACACCCGGAGCATACCTTGCGGTTGGCATCTTTCTTCTGCGGAACCACGTGTCCGAAACGGGATGATATTCTTCATTAACACCCGTGATCCAGTTCTTGAAGATCCCCCACAGATTTGTCTGCAGCCCACCAACAGCATACAGTCTGCCGCCCAACGCCCCAACCGCCAGGTGGCTTCGGGGTGTAGGCAGAGCCGCTCGCCGGGACCAGTTGTCCTCCTCGACGTCATATTCCTCGACCCGATTCGTCTTCGACCCCTTTCCATCGAACCCACCCACAACGTAGATCTTCTTGCCGAGCACGCCAACGCCAAAAGCGTATCTGCGTTGGCCTGGCATATCGGTCTTCCGAATCCAGGCCGATGCCCCGGAACGCTCAGGATCGTAAGCCCAGACCTCACCCGAGTCCCACAACGCATATACCCTGTCATCAACCGCCACGCAGGTAACCCTGCCGGGTTGTGGCAATTCCGTCTGCACAGACTGCCACTCGGAATCCGCAGTTGTACTGACCACAGTCGCCCCGGTATAGCGATACCCCGGTGGCGACTTCCGTGTGGAACCCAACACCGAAAATCCCTGAGGCACCGAGGTCAACTCCTCGGGCGAACCATCCAGATTCGAATCGAGATCGGCCCCTGCGTCTTCTGGTCCTTGTCCTTCCGTCATCTTCCATTCCCTGTAGGGGTTCACATGTATCTCTCCCACTCCGGTCTTGTCAAGTACCCAGACATCTCCTCTCGGCTACCCGTCTTTCGGGATTGTGCTCAGGCAACAATTTGACATTGACAGCCGCTTGTGCTTGATTAATGCCTTGCCTTGAAACGGAAAACCCTTCAGACACAATTCAGGAGGATTAAATGCCCGGCAGACCATACATACTGGCGGAAACGAATTGGAAAACCGTCAAGGAAACCGATTACGAAGTCGCTATTCTGCCCTGGGGAGCTACGGAGGCTCACAATTACCACCTCCCCTATTCAACCGACGTGGTGCAATGTGACAGGATCGGTGCAGAGTCCGCCCGGATCGCGTGGGAGAAGGGCGCCAGGGTGATCCTCCTCCCTACCGTACCCTTTGGTGTAAACACCGGGCAGCTGGACATCAAACTGGATATCAATATGAACCCCAGTACCCAACTGGCTGTTCTGAGAGACGTCGCCAATTCCCTTTCGCACCAGGGCATAAAGAAACTGGTTGTGATGAATGGTCACGGTGGGAATGACTTTCGCCAAATGATCCGTGAATTGCTGCCTCAGACAGGCATCTTCATTTGCACCCTCAGCTGGTGGGACGCGGTAGATATGACCGACATGTTCGAGGACAAGGGGGATCACGCAGATGAAATGGAAACAAGCCTGATGCAGCTGTTCACCCCGGACTGGGTGCGCCCACTCTCGGAGGCCGGAGATGGCGCAGAAAATCCGTTCAAACTGAGCGCAATGCGTGAAGGGTGGGTCTGGACCCAGCGAGACTGGAACAAGGCCACCAAAGACACGGGCGTCGGCGATCCCTCGGCATCTTCACCGGAGAAGGGGCAGAATTGCCTGGAAGCGGTTTCCCAGCGATTCGGAGAATTCCTCGCGGAGCTGGCATCGGCTGATACCGATGATCTCTATGAACAGAATCCGGATCAGTGACCATCCTGGAACTATGACAATTTTTGCCAGATGACACCCGTCAAATTTACTTGAGGGAGTTTGCTCTTGTCCTCCAAGCTATCCGCTGCCCCGATCATAGGAATCACCGTGGGTGATCCCGCTGGAATCGGTCCCGAAATCGTACTCAAGGCACTTCACCGCCAGGACAGCATACGGCCGCTCGTCTATGCCGATCGGGTCATCCTCGAGCAGACCCGCGACCTCCTGAAACTGGATCTGGACCTGAATCCTGTGGAATCCCCTGAAGAAGGAAAATACGAATCCGGCACCATCGACTATTTCGATCCCGGGGTCCTGAATGAACCGATCACCTACGGGAAGGTTTCTGCGGACGGCGGGCAGGCGGGCTATGAGTATCTGGACAGGGCGATCACCCACGCGCTCGATGGATGCGTGGATGGCCTGGCTACGGCGCCTCTGAACAAGGAATCGCTTCAGGCGGCAAAGCTACCCTACATCGATCACACGGCAATGCTCAAGGCGCGCGCTGCGGTGAACGAACCGATGACCCTGTTCCTCGTGCGCACCCTGAGGATCTTCTTCCTCACCCGACACATCTCCTTTCGCGAAATACCTGGCGCAATCACCTTCGATGGCATCATCGAAGCCCTGCCGCTCTGCGATCTCTATCTCAGACAACTGGGGCTTTCCGAACCGACAATCGCGGTCGCAGGACTGAATCCACACGGTGGAGAGCAGGGCTTGTTCGGAAATGAGGAAATGGAAGTCATCACCCCCGCAATCGCCGAAGCCAGATCGCGCGGATGGCGTGTACAAGGACCGGTTCCAGCCGACTCCGTATTCCACCAGGCTATGGAAGGCAAATACGATGGCGTCCTGTCACTCTATCACGACCAGGGACACATTGCCGCAAAAACGCTCGACTTCCACGGCACCATCAGCCTCACGATGGGGCTCAAGTTTCTCCGCACGTCGGTCGATCACGGAACAGCCTTCGACATTGCGGGCAAGGGAATTGGAGATGAGAGAGGCATGGTAGAAGCCATTCGGGCGGCGGGAAAATATGCGATATCCGTAAAAGAGCAATTGTCTGACAGCTCGTGATTTTGTCACCCCTTTCGAATCTACAAAAGACTCACAAGCTTGCCGGCAGAAATAAAAAAACCGAGCACAGGCTCGGTTGACGTCGGCAAAAAAATACGGTCGCGAGGGAGATCGAAACACATCTCAATACACTCGCGACCGTTAAAAACTGATCATCTAATCAGACCTCCAATGTTGATCGGGCGCGACTGGAGGTCAATCCTGAATCGCGTCCGATGAAGTGGTCAGGCGGCATTAGACCTCCTGAAAGAAAATCGACTCGGCCCTCAACTCTCATCCGCGATCCACTGAACGCTTGGCCTTAGTTTGCGTGCCTGATGAACGGTCCGGAATTCGGATTCCCGCCAGATGAGGAACTGGCGAAATAATCGTTCTCAACACCACAAATGCATCGGTCGAACTACGGATCATTTCGGATGGCTGCCGCTTTGTCTCTTATCATCTAGTCACATGAAACGTATAGCCCAAATCCTCACGTACGTCAATACCTGAACCCGAGAAAATTATCGATGCAATAAGAAAAGTAGCATTCCAGTAGACCCGCTTATTCGAATACCTCCCGCCATCAACCACACCTGCTTTTTTAAGCAAGAATTACACGCATCTGCTACGAATCGTTACATCCTCTCGTCTTCCGGATTGGGCTGACTTGTGGGCGGCAAGCGCCACGGCCACCACGCGCCGGCCATCATAACCGTCTGATTCGGGCGTCACGCCGCTTCGGATACAATCGAAAAAATATGAGACCTCGTCTACCAGCCCATTATTTCGTGGCACTTCGATTTCTTCTGTCTCCCCGCTCAACTTCTTCATCACCAGCGGCCCCGTCGGAATACTCATCTTGATCGCACCCTCTGTCCCGGCCACACCCAGTTCATAGCTGCCAACGGGATACATCCTGCTGCTGCTCATCGAGCCAATGGCTCCGGAAGCGAACTCAAACGTGATAAAAATATGGTCCTCGATGTCATTGTCGGGTTCATCTCCGTATTTCATCATCGCCTGCACCGAATGGATCTCTCCGCCCAGCCAGGCGAGCTGATCGAGTTCGTGGCTGTACATCGAAAACAGACCGCCGTATCGTGCTTGTTTGAACTGCCACCCTTCTCTCCCGCCAGGTGGACCGGTGCCGAGCCGTACTGCCTGGGCCATTGTAACTTCACCGATCTCTCCGTTTGAGACCCGCGATTTCATTTCCGCATAACTGGCCTGAAACCGGCGAACGAATCCGATCATCAAATACTTCCCTGCCTGCTCGGTAGCGTCGATCATTCGATCGCAGTCTTCCACATTCAGCGCCATTGGTTTTTCACAGAACACGTGGGCGCCTGCCACCGAGGCATCCACACTGATTCGGCTGTGGGTATCATTCGGCGTTACGATCAGAACGGCATCCAGATCCTGCTCTGCGAGCATTTGGAGATGGTCCGAATACACCTTCGGATTGCCGTCCAGTTCTCCAGCCAGTCGATCGGCAGACTCGCGAAAGAAATCGCACACTGCGACCAGACTCGCATTTGAAATCTGCTCGACATTCCTCGCGTGGCCGGAGCCGAGTCCGCCGCAACCAATCAAACCGACACGCAACGTGTCATCCAAAATTAAACTCCTTTTGCTAAGCCTACAAACGCAGTTGAATCGGCACGGATCCGTTTGCCGCGGACTTCTCGGCCGCAAAGCAGGCGAGGTGCGTATTCACAGCCACCTCCAGACTGTCTTCAGACATCTCGTCACCCTGAATACAGTCTACGAAATGATCGATCATCTCGGGGAACGGGTGATGGTCAACAGCACCACTGTCAGGCAGAACCGTTGGGAATTCGCCGAACCCGTTCTGGCCCGGAACCTGCCGTGAATAAAATCTGTTATTGCGAATCACACCCTCGTCACCGAACACCTCGAAATTGAAAACGTAGGGCATGAAAAATCCGGTCGACCCGGAGATCTTTCCTGCCGCTCCTCCTGAGAATTGCACCGCGGCGATCGTCGTGGACCGATACCCTTCGTCATCCCCAACAGGCGAGACACCGCTCACCCGGGTCACCTCCTCATTACCCAGCACGAATCTTGCCGCATCCATTGCATGACACCCTCCGTGAACGATCGCCCCTCCGTCGAGTGGATTCCAGGACGGTCGAGAGAACTTGTCGGGACGTACATTTGTGGGTCCGTGCCAGTAGTCTGCCTGGACCATCAACGGTGTTCCAATCCAGCCTTTGTTCACCATATTTCGAATCGACACCAGCATTGGATTCCATCGCAAGACAAAACTCACCACCGTCTTGACGCCCGCCTCCTGGACAGCGACGTTCATCCGCTCCAAATCTTCGCCATTCATCGCAACAGGCTTTTCAATCAAAAGATGCTTCCCTGCCTGAGCGCCCAGGATCGTCTCAAAAGCGTGCCGGTCGGGCGGTGTGCAAATGGACACGGCGTCCACATTCGGATCTTTCAGAAGTTGTTCGTAATCATCGTAGAACTCGCATTCGATACCCAGCTCTGATCCCTTCCGCCTCGCCCCTTCCAAAGTGCGGCTCCCGATCGCCACCACGCGTGTATCCGGATTTCGTTCATAAGCCCGAATGTGTTCGCTCGACACATTTCCCGCGCCCTGGATCGCTACGCCCAGCATATGCCATCTCCTCTATAACAGTCCCGATGCCTTCAACAATCCTTCGAGGTTCTTGCGTGCCCTCAAAACCTGTTCGTCGATCGCTTCTGCTGTGAAAGTCCCGCCTGTTCCGTTCACGCGTTCCACCACCACGGGTCCTGAGAAATCCGCTTCCTTTGCCGCGCTGAAAATCCGTTGGAAATCCACCTCACCTTCGCCCGGCACTGGAAAATCGTTCACCGCCCTTCCGCCTCGGTGATCCTTTGCCACGATCTGGAATGTTCGGTCAGCAATCAACGGAAAATCCTCCTCCGGCGACACCCCTTCATAGTAATGAACATTCCCCGGGTCGTAGCAGGCCTGAACGGATGCCACACCGATCTCAGGCAGCAGCTTGTCCAGGTGCCGCGCTGTCGCCGTATTCCCGGTGTGCGGTTTCAAAGCCAGGGTCACCCCCACCTCCCTTGCGTGCGCCCCGGCCGAGCGCACAATCTCTACGTATTCCCTGTGCCCGGCGAGAAAGGCATCTTCCTCAAGTGGCTCCGAAGGAAATCGCTTGTACGAGGCCGCACCCGCCATCTGAATAGACCCGGCACCGAGAGCCTTCGCGACATCCACGCGCCGTTTCAAGAGCGCTGTCGGATCCGCGCCGGCAGTCGGTCCCCGGCCTACCACCACTGGACGGAGCCCGAACTCGCTACAGCCGGCCAGACAACGCGCCACCTGCTCACCTTCTGCCTCGAACCCCAGAACATCTTCCCCTTCGTGTGGCCATCCCACGCCCACGTATTCGTAGCCCGCTCGGGCAACACCTTCCAGTCCACGCCGAAGAGAAAAATTAGAATAGGGCAATGTCAGACAAACCATGCGAACCACATTCCACCTCCTTCGTTTCCCGCAAAATAGAATCCGTGCCAAAGTGGCACAACTCAAAACTTCGCAGAATTCTTCGCTTTCCCTTGATTCTCAGTTTCATACAGACTATCATAAATTATTAAATCACAATATAGATAGGAGAAGCCAAAGTGTACCGAAGAAAACTAACGCTCAACCCTGATCAAATTTCCGGCGATCCCCTGGAAGCATTTCCAGCACAAATCCAGATCGCCCACCCGGACTTGAAATCTTCCGCAAACGGCGGCCATGTCTCGAACGACCTCGGTGAGGACATTCGGTTCACCGAAACAGGAGGCGACCCGATCCCCTTCCAGATCGTCACTTACGATCCCCTCTCCGGAACACTCTCGGCACAGGTCAAAATCCGTCAGGTGGATCCATCCGAAAACACAGTCATTTACCTCGACTACGGTGGACAAGCTGTCCAGAGCCCACCCTGGACCGATGATGTGGAAGCCTTCTGGGCAATCTCCGCAACTTCGGAGCCTGCATTCCCGTCCGATCGCAAGGAGGACTTAGATACGGATCAGCTAACGGTGGAGGCCTGGGTCACAAATGATCGTCTCGAACCGGAGACGATTCAGTCCATCATATCACAATGGGAAATTCTCGATACCTTCGACACCTTCTCCGGCTTCGATGCGGGAAACACCGATGGATTGGACAGCAGAGCCTACTTCGGTTCGGTCTTCGACGGGCGCTACATCTATTTTGCACCCGAGCATTATGAAGAGCACGAATCCCACGGAATAGTCTTGAGATACGACACGCACCGACCGTTCAAGGAACCGGAAAGCTACTCGGCCTACGACGCCGGGAAAACCGACGGTCTTCGCACCGAGGGCTACTACGGTGCCGTCTTCGACGGCCGATACGTCTACTTCGTCCCGCGCCAGGACACGCAGGATTACCACAGCCGAGTCCTCCGCTACGATACCCACGGTGGATTCAAGGATACCGACAGTTGGTCCGCTTACGATGTGGGCGAACCCCACTCGCACCAGGGGGTCGCCTTCGACGGTCGTTATATCTACTTCGCCCCCGGGTATTCAGGCAACCCTCGAGAGGAAACCTCACACACAGGTCGCGTCATCCGTTGTGATACTCGATCCGATTTCAAAGACAAGAACACGTGGTCCGTATTCGACGCCAACGAAATCACCGAACTGAACGCCACCTGCTTCGACGGCGCCGGGTTCGACGGGCGCTACATCTATTTCGCGCCTCTGCTCCACGGAATCGCCCTTCAGTATGACACCCGAGGCGACTTTCACGATCCCGCCAGCTGGTCTGTTTTCGATGGACAGGAAAAAGGACTGAGTATGTGTGTGGGCACGGTCTTCGATGGCCGGCACATCTACTTCGTCCCTTACAGCCATCCAACGGTCGTCCGATTCGACATCACGAAGCAATTCGAAGACGACAGCGCCTGGTCCTCTTTCAACGCCGAGCAGACCTCTGGCCTGAATACGAGCGGCTTCGACGGGGGCTTCTTCGATGGCAAATACGTCTACTTCATCCCTTTTGTCGGTCCGCCAATGGGTGCCAGAGACGATGGCAGCCAGGGCTACACCTTCCATTGCAACTTTCTCAGATATGATCCCTCCCAACCTTTCGACCGCAGTGCAAGTTGGGGCGCATTCGATTCGGGAATTGTCGACGGCCTTCACACCGTGGGCTACAACGGGGGGGCATATGACGGCAGGTACTTCTACCTCGCACCCTGGCGCGACGGCACGGGAGAGGGCGGAATGCACGGCCGCATCCTGAGATACGACACCACCGGACCGAAGGCCGCTTTCGATCTTCGCTTCAGCGACTGCGGCCAGAACGGCGGTCTGTGCGCCGCACTCCTCGGGCCAACTTTTCTGGTGAACACGGAAAACGGCCCACTGAGTGTCGCCGCCAGAACGCCGCTCACCGCGGGTAGGCATCACCTCGTCGGTGTCTACAATGGCCGTGCGCTCAAGCTCTTTGTGAACGGCTCACTCGTCGCAGAGCGTACCGGTACCGGAAAGATCAAACTCGATCGCTCGGCCATCTCACACCCTTCTGACCCGAACGGGTACGGCAGCTTCCGCGGCACGATCGAATCGGCAAGTGTCAGAACGGACGCCCTGGGCGATAACGCGATAAAGTCCACCTATCGCAACGGCCGCAATACGGCCGAAGCCGTTCACGTGGGCAAAGAAGAAGGCATCTGAAATTCCTATAAAGCGTCTAGTATACAACCCTTGCAGAATTTGCAGCTCCGCTGAACCAGGAGGTATAGTCACTTGTTTGAATTGCTAATTGCAGTCGGCACGGTAATCATCGTCTCGGCGATGTGTTCCCTTTTCGAGGCCGTTCTCTACTCGATTCCCAGCAGCTTCATCGAGGCCCTCGACCAATCCGGCAAGAGATCCGGACGCATCCTCAAAGACCTGCGATTTCGCCGGGTGGATCGGCCCATTGCCGCGATATTGTCTTTGAACACCATCGCCAATACCGGTGGAGCGTTCATTGCGGGAGCGGCCTTCCTGAAGGTCTACGGATCCGACTCCAGCCTCTATTTCACCATTGCCCTCACACTGGCAGTACTCCTCCTCTCGGAGATCATCCCGAAAACAGTGGGCGTCACCTACTGTCGTCAGTTGGCCAGTTTCACGGCATTTCCACTCCTCCTGATGGTCTGGATCTTTTCGCCCCTTGTCGAACTCGCCCGAATGGTCACACGCCTATTTTCGGCGGACCAGACCGAGGATGAAATCACCAAGGAAGAAATCCTGGCAATGGCCCAGCTCGGCCGGCGAACGGGTGTAATCGATCCCAACGAAGCCAGGCTGATGGAGAACATTCTTCAGCTCAAGGAACGCACCGTCCGCGAAGCAATGACCCCTCGCAACGTCATATTCGCCCTGGACGCCAGCCTCACCTTGAAGGAAGCCCAGGAGAAAACCGGCATCTGGGCCTACAGTCGCGTACCCGTGTACGCAGAGGGATTCGAGGACATGGTCGGCATCGTGCTCCGGAGAGACGCACTCAACGCCCTGGCCGAAGACCCCGAAAGTGTAAAACTCTCCCAACTTATGAAGCCGGTACACTTCGTGGCCGAGAGCTTCTCCCTGGACAAAGTGCTCCAGATGTTCCTCAACCGGCGTCAGCACCTCTTCATTGTCATCGATGAATACGGCGGGCTTTCCGGGATATTGACCCTGGAGGACATTCTCGAAGAAATCCTTGGCAGGGAAATTGTAGACGAATTCGACACCGTCACGGATATGCAGGATCTGGCTCGCGTGAGACGCCGCCAGGTGCTCGAAGGAGAATGAGCTATCCGGCAAGTTTCCCTGGCTTGCTTGCCTGGTTTGCCCACAGTTTGACTTCCTGAAACAACAAAGATCGCACCCGCTTATTCATTTGATCTCTCAGTTGCGCCCAGGCTGAAAGTGCCCCGTAAAGTCGGGGCGCTTTTTTTTGTTCGTGAACCCCTTCACTAAAGGAATTCCCATTTCTGTCGATAAATCAGATATGGGGCAATAAAGGACACACTGGCCGTCTTTGGGGAAAGCGGACAATGTGGAAGCAGGAGTTATGACCTTCAGATTCATAATCCTGCATCGAATCATTCACCAAGGGGGGTGAAGATGGAAATCTCTGCGTCGGAGATTCAATTCTCCGCACAACACCACGCTGTACAGAAACACATCCGCAAAGAAACCCTCGTAGAAGGGATTTCAACGCCAGGCGCCTGGGATCCCGAGACTCTGGACGCCGCAACTTCCTCATCCCGCGAACAGATACAATCAGAACCATTCTCCAGGTCCACGCTGTTGCAGGATCGCTTCGACCGGACGGATCTCCCCGTCATCGACAGCGAACAGGTCGAAATCTCCCGCCGTTCCTTGAATGACCTGGCCAATCTGGTTCAGGATCACCAACTGCGAATCGCGGAACCCAAAACAGAGGAAATCAATCCTGAAGAGTTCGAGGCCAGTCCCGAGGACAGGGCGAAAATTCAAATGATCGTCGCCGCAATCGAGGGCATCACCGGGAAGAAAATCAAACTGGCCGACCCCGCGGATCTCCGTCCGGAACAGCCGTCCGACCCAACGCAGCTCCAGGTTCAACCGCAGGCGAACCCTTCAGATCCCCCACCGCAAACTCAGGACCAGGAACCTGTCTGGGGCCTGCAGTATTCCTACCACGAACAGGTTCAGGAGTCCGAATCCTCCTCGTTCTCAGCCCGGGGTGTAGTCAGTACCAGCGACGGTGAAGAAATCGAGATATCCCTGGATCTCACAATGAGCAGGAAGTTCCTCCAGGAGCGAAGTGTCGAAGTCAGAATGGGAGCGGCCCTCAAGGATCCACTCGTGATCAACTTCGACGGCACCGCGGCGGAACTCACT
Organism: Latescibacteria bacterium UBA2968; assembly: GCA_963694355.1. GTDB lineage: Bacteria > Latescibacterota > UBA2968 > UBA2968. Next base: position 11,914 of record CAVOEZ010000039.1, read on the forward strand.
CAGCGACGCTACCAGTTCGATATCGACAGCGACGGAACCGAAGATCAGATCCATTTTGTGAATCCGAACAGCGGTTTCCTCGCCCTGGATAGAAATCAGGACGGGGCGGTCACCAACGGCACCGAACTCTTCGGCACGGTCACCGGGAACGGCTTCGAAGAACTCGCAGAATTCGATGAAGACGGGAACGGGTGGATCGACAAAGGCGACGCCATTTACAACAGCCTGAGAGTCTGGTCGAAAGATCAACAGGGCAACGACCAACTCGTGGCGCTCGGCCAAAAAGACGTCGGAGCCATTTATCTCGGGCACATCACCACACCGTTCGAGCTGAAGGACCAGGAGAACCAACTCCAGGGCGTGGTCAGATCCAGCGGCATCTACCTGAACGAAAATGGAACCCCGGGAACCATTCAACAGGTCGATCTCGTGGTTTAAGCAGTGCCTCTGGCCTTCAGAAATTCAAGGACCTGCGGCCGACATAAGTGCTGAAAATCACCAAAAAGCCAATTTTCCACACGTGTGGAAAATTGGCTTAAAAATTAAAATGCTGTTATTGCTATATTTATAAATTTCAACGTCCCATTTTTAACATTTATCCTTCTTCTTTGAGCAGACATCCTTCGATGAACTTCGGCGCTGTGATATCCGGAGCGTCCGACCTCGTATTCGTATAAT
>CAVOEZ010000040.1:0-12493 GCA_963694355.1 Latescibacteria bacterium UBA2968
CCTACGATGGCTGCCGGTCTGGAGTGGGTGTTGGAGAATGTTGAGAGGCTAAACATTACCGCCGTTAATCTTTCGCCTTTGGATGATGCGTCCCATCGCGAACCCGTTCAGACTGCGATCGATGACAGTTTGGAGAGGCTTCGAGCACGTGGAATTTGGGTCAGTGCTCCGTGTGGAAACAATGGATACACGGACGGGATTTCCTGGCCCGCTTGCCAGCCGTGTTGTTTTGCGATCGGGGCGACTGTGCCCGGGGAACACGAAGCGCATCTCGATCGGTACTCCAATACCGATCTCCTGGTGGCAGCGTCGGCGACCTCTTCCTCGAATGCTTATGCGGCAGCCTGTTCGATGATTCTGCGGGAGGCGATCGAGAAGTCGGGATATGAGTGGCGTGATGAAGGCGGGAATCTGGCGGATGTGATGATGGAGATATTTCAGAGAACAGGTGCCAGGATCAGAGATGATGGCGCGGGTTTCGAGTTTCGAGAATTGAATCTGCTGTCAGCGGTGTATTCTGTGTTTCACAGGAGTTGAGGTGAGAGTTTGTGGGACTGACCGATAGACGGATGTATGTTTCACAAGCGGGATGAGTTGGGTAATTCTTATTCTGTTCGATAGAGGTTATTGATGGCGGTACGACGCACATTGCCTGGCACAGGCCGACTGACGATGGAGGGTGATATTGCTGCCGCGATGGTTGCGGGGATCGATCGGTATCTGACTCAGGAGACAGCGACAGTGAAGGAAAGACGAGTCACCAGCGTGGGGAATGCGTCGAGCGCTGAACTCAGGAACAAGTTGTCGGCGATACTGGGGTTAATGGATGAGCGCACAGGCGCTTCGTTCCAGATCGACGCAAGTGCTGATGGGGGTACGGAAGTAGCGAAGGGGGATGACTACAAGATCTTTGAGGTGAGTTGGCCGGCACTCGATGGGGTCGACGGAGAGGGTTTGCTTCTCATACCGGATTCAGATGTCAGGGCCAATGTCATTGTGCTTCCCGATTGCGACTTGATACCTGAGCAGGTTACGGGATTAAGGGATGGCGAGACGGGCTGGACTCGGGTTGTTCAGAGTCTTGTCCAGTGCGGATGCCAGGTCCTTGTCCCGGTCTTGATGGACAGGAGGTGTACTCACTCTGGAAATCCTGATATTGCGATGACGAATCAGCCGCATCGCGAGTTCATCTACAGAGCCGCTTATCAGATGGGTCGTCACGTTATTGGGTACGAGATTCAGAAGGTTCTGGCGGCGGTTGATGCGTTCGAGGACAATGGGTTGCCGACAGGCGTGTTCGGCCACGGGGAAGGGGGGCTGCTGGCGTTCTATTCCGCCGCGCTGGATGAGCGGATCGACTCCACGGCAGTGTCCGGGTTCTTTCAGCCCAGGGAAGACCTCTGGTCTCAACCCATTTACCGCAACCTGTTCGGGTTGCTGAATGATTTTGGCGATGCAGAGGTGGCGTCGCTGATCAGCCCTCGAACACTTGTCGTTGAAAATGCAGATCACCCGAAGGTGAGTGCGCCTCCGGTGTGCGAGGACGTGAGGCAGTCCGGCGCTCCGGGCAAACTTTCTACCCCGAGTGTGGCATCCGTCCAGGAGGAGTTCCTGCGAGCGAGTGAGATCAATCCCGATTCAGATGGATTTGGACTGACACTCAGCCCTTCCGGTCATCCAGGCGCCGAGGCAACCTTGTGGGCGTTCGTTGAGGGTTTGGGCCTCGCGTGGTCGGGGTCTGAGGAGGTTTCGATACCATCTGTTTCGCACGAGGGTGTCTGTCCGGAGGTGAGGTTCAAGCGACAGTTCGATCAGCTCGTGGAACACACACAGAGATCACTGCGTGAAGCAGAGAAGAGGCGCGAGAGCTATTGGGCGGAGGCGAAGGGTGATGGCCCAGTCTGTTCCGGAGAAGCTGAGCGTTACCGTTCACGACTCTGGGAGGACGTGATTGGCGCTTTACCGCCGGTCGATATGGCGCCAAATCCGCGATCGCGTCTGTTGTTTGACGCGCCCAAACTGACGGCCTACGAAGTTGTGCTGGACGTCTATGGCGATGTCTTTGCATACGGAATTTTGCTGATTCCGAAGCGAATCCGTAAGGGTGATCGCAGACCGCTGGTGGTTTGTCAGCACGGATTGGAGGGCAGACCCCAGGATGTGGTTGGACCTGACGGCCCTCGTCATCCCTACAAGAACTTCGCGTACGAATTGGCGAATGAGGGGTTCATTACCTTTGCACCTCAGAATCCTTATATCGGCAAAGATGACTTCAGAGTGCTTCAGCGAAAAGCGAATCCTCTGAAGCTTTCATTGTTTTCGTTCATTGTCAGACAACATGAACAGACGCTTGCATGGTTGGCTACGCTGCCCTTCGTTGATCCTGAACGAATGGCCTTTTACGGTCTCAGTTATGGGGGCAAGACGGCAATGCGCGTGCCGGCTTTGGTAAAGCAGTATTGTCTTTCAATCTGTTCAGCCGATTACAATGAGTGGATCAGGAAGAATGTGACCGTTGATCACCGGTGCACATATATGTTTTCCGGTGAATATGAGATGCCGGAATTCAATCTGGGAAATACGTTCAATTACGCAGAGATGAGCTGGCTCATCTGCCCACGTCCGTTTATGGTGGAGCGAGGGCATCACGACGGATGCGCTCCAGATGAATGGGTCGCCTACGAGTATGCCAAGACCTATCGACACTACGCGCTGCAGGGATTGGGTGATCGCACTGCGATCGAATATTTCGATGGGCCTCACACGATCAATGGGGAAGGGTCGTACGCCTTTCTACGAAAGCATTTGAGTTGGAAGAGGTGAGGTTGGGCGTGATGGTGGAATCAATGCAAATCATATCAGCGCATCGTGGTGAACAAGTTTTGGTGGGAGCAGACAAATGGTGACGGAAGCGTTCTTGAAGTCCTTCGCAGATGCCTGGAATCGGCACGATGTGGACGACTTGATGGCAGACATGGCAGAGGACGGCGTTTTTATTTCCTCGAGCGGGACAAGGACCGAAGGTTCGGCCGAGATCAGGACGGCTTTCGCGTCGATTTTCGAGATGTTTCCGGATGCCTCCTGGACAGAAGATACACATTTCGTGTCCGGTGATCGTGGAGTTTCGGAATGGACATTCTCCGGAACGGATGCAGATGATGGAGAGGTGGTGAAGGAACGAGGGTGTGATGTATTTACCTTCAGGGATGGGAAGATTGTCGTCAAGGATACGTTTCTCAAGTAACCCATGAGAAGAGGATGAAATGAAGATTTCCAATGTCAAGGTGACGATTGTAAAGCAGGAGTTAAAGAAGCCATTCTGGAACTCTATTATCACGACCCAGTCGAAATCGCTTTCGCGGCTGACTATCGAGACCGATGAGGGCGTTTCAGGTGCGACCCTGTGCTCTGGCGGCGTTCGGGATAAACTCGGTACGTTGAGACAGAAATTGATTGGGGAAGATCCGATGCGAATCGGATATCTCTGGCAGAAGCTGTATATGGGAGGGACGCGCAAGCCTGTAGCAAAGGGTGAGTTCATCCCGGTGATGAGTGCAGTAGACAATGCGCTTTGGGATCTGAAAGGGAAGGTGGTAGATCAGCCTGTCTGGAAGCTGCTGGGCGGCGTGCAGGATAGACTGTGGGCGTATGCCGCCGGGGGATATTACGAGGAAGGCAAAGGGATTCCAGAATTGTGTGAAGAGATGGAGACCTATGTCTCCCAGGGGTTCACGGCGGTCAAGATGAAGGTGGGTTGGCCAGGCGCCGGGCTCAAGCACGATGCGGAGCGTGTTCGGGCGGTTCGCAAGGCGATTGGAGAGGACGTCGCTTTGATGGTGGACGCGAACAACGCCTGGGATGCACATACGGCCATTCGATTCGGTCGTATGATGGAGGATTGTGATCCCTACTGGTATGAGGAACCGGTTCACGCGGATGACCTGGAAGGATCCGCGAGGGTGGCCGAGGCTCTGGATGTTCCGATTGCCAGCGGAGAGAATGAGTTCACCCGATGGGGCTTTCGTGACCTGATCGACCGGGGAGGTGTAGCGATCGTGCAGGCCGATCCCAATACCTGCGGCGGGATCAGCGAATGGATGCGAATCGCTGCGATGGCGAGTGCACATCACCTTCCGATGTCTCCTCACGGGCAGGGGATGCTGGGTTCGGTAGTTGTCGCCGCCGTGGAGAACGGGCTTGTCGTGGAAAACTATCTCAGAAATTTCAGCACCGATATGATGGCCGGTCCGGAGTTCAAGGATGGTCACGTGGTGATGGGGGATGCTCCCGGTCTCGGTGTGGAGTGGAATGAGGATTTGATTGAAAAACACGGAGAGATCTTTTAGGGCAGTTGGTTGAAGAAATTCAGAAGATCCTGAAACTACGACAAGTTGGATCCATGACCCTTGACGATCCTATCGTTTAGGGATATGATTGTCTATGATAAGAGCGTTCAGAGATAAGGAAACTCAAAAGTTGTTTGAGGGGCGGTTTTCGAGAACCTTCCGTGTATAGTGTGGATATCGTTGATGATCAATGAGATAAGAATATGAGAGACTACCCGCCAATACACCCTGGTAAAATTCTGCAAGAGGAATTTCTTAAACCAATGGGATTGAGTCAGTACAGAATCGCACAGGATATCGGTGTGCCCGCGATGCGAATCAACAAGATCGTATGTGGTGAGCGAGGCATCAGTGCGGATACAGCGCTTCGACTTGCAAGATATTTTGGTATGTCCGTCGAATTTTGGACAGGGATACAGATGCACTACGAAATTGAAACAGCGAAAGAAGCGCTTGCAGGACGACTGGAGGCGGAGGTACGGATTCTAAATCCTGCATAAGTCGTACTCCATCTGAATTACAAGTAGGCGGCGCGGTCACGGATCGCGTCGCTTTGTTCATCGGGGTTGAATGACATTCAACGTTCGGAAAGCTGGTACGGAAGGCGCAGATGGCTAAGAGTTTCAGTTCACTAATGAAGGAGGTAAGGGCTTGTACAATCTGTGAAGCGGATCTGCCTCACGGCGTTCGTCCCGTTCTGCAGCTTCATCCAGACGCACGGGTGCTGATCGCAGGTCAGGCGCCAGGGCGAAAGGTGCACGAGTCCGGTGTCGCATTCGAGGATGCCAGTGGAGATAGACTTCGTGAATGGATGGGTGTGACACAAGAGGAGTTTTATGATCCCAGGCGGATCGCTATTCTGCCGATGGGATTCTGTTATCCGGGAACCGGGAAGTCGGGTGACCTGCCTCCTCGTCCGGAGTGCGCACCTGCCTGGCGCGAGGCCTTGCTGGAAAGGTTGAAGCGATTGGAGATCACTCTGGTGATTGGACAGTATGCCCAGGCCTATCATCTGGAGAATCGCAAGTCATCTCTCACGGAGACTGTTCGGGCGTGGCGTGAACACTGGCCAAACATCATACCTTTACCGCATCCAAGTCCGAGAAACAATATCTGGCTTCGGAAGAATCCCTGGTTCGAAACTGACCTCTTGCCATCGCTAAGGAAACTTGTGCGAGACGTGTTGGATGAATAAGGTTCAGAGTCACTAAGAATTCGTGATGAGGTCGTTGTGTTCAGGTTGATGAATCCAAAGCACTTACTGTCCCGCTAGAGAAGCTTTCTTGCGGGATTCTTTTGGCTCGCGAGAAGCACAGCTAATGTCAGACTCTGAACCAGGTGGCGGTGTCTGATAATAGCAGGATGGATAAAAATTGCGGCAGGTGTTATACTGGAAGTCGATAACAATCCTTCAGAACAATCTGAGCTTCAAGGATATTCAGCCATGAGTCGAAAAAAACAAATTGAAGATGCGCTGACCACGGCAGACCTTTGGAAATTGATGAGAGAGCGGGTTCCTCCCATTGTGTCTGAATATTTTCGTGGTGGTGCAGATTATGAGACCAGCTTGCGCGCAAACGTACGCGCATTTCAACAGTCGATGACAACGGCGTATGGCGCGTTGAGTTTTCCGTCCATAGACATGACGACAACGGCAGTCGGCCTCCGTTTGGATGTACCCTGGTTCATTTCCCCGGTGGGCAGTTTGCGATCTCTATATCCGATGGGGGATGCGGTTGCTTCGCGCGTGGCAGGTGAGTTTGGCACCGTGATGACCCAGTCTACACTTTCGGGAACGCCCATGGAAGATGTCGCGGCGGCCTCTACGGGCGACTGCTGGTATCAGCTATATCTTTGCGGGGGTCGTGAGACGGCATTGCGAAGCATTGAACGCGCAAGACAGGCCGGTTTCGCCGCTCTCATCTTGACGATGGACACCGGTGTCGCAGGGTTGCGTGTTTTGCACGCGAGGATGAAACCGATGCAGTCGATGGGCCCTTATCGGGGTCTCAGTTTGAAGGACAAACTGGTGCTCGCTGTCCGCAAGATGATGCTCACGCCTCAGATACTTCCCCGTTTGTCCTGGCTGATGGATCATTACCGGGATGGTGGTTTGATGCAGTTTGTAAACATCATTGATGATCAGGGCGAGCCCATGCCCTATACGGATATTGGCACCCAACTTGCGGCTTCCGCTGTGACATGGGATGATTTAAAGTGGGTTAAAGAAGCCTGGGGTGACAAACCGATGATCATTAAAGGGGTACATTGTGCGTACGATGCCCGGAAGGCTGAGGAAATGGGGGCATCGGGTGTGATGTGGTCAAATCATGGCGGGCGGCAACAGGATCGGGTTCCACCGACCCTCCATATTGTGGCACAGGAAATGCCTCTTGTGGGTGACACGCAGCTCGACTTTATGATGGATGGAGGTATTCGCAATGGTACCGACATTCTGATTGCTCTGTCTTACGGGTTGAAGGCGGTTGGCATTGGCCGCGTGACAGCTGCTGGAATTGGAGCAGGAGGGCACGCGGGTTTAACTCGTGCATTTGAGATTCTGCATTCTGACCTGGATCGGGCGATGCGTCTTGTTGGGGTGCAGAGCGTGGAAGAGCTTCGCTCTCGGGGTGCAGAAATTCGGCGCGAAAGTCAACTCCATGGTGATGGCCATTTGCCGCCTTTTGAGTTTTAGTTTCGTTTTCACGATTCGAATTTGGGAAGTAAATCGGTTGGTTAGAGCGCCTGCCTTACCAACATGGGTTCCTGGTTCAAATCCAGTATCGACCACAAAATAAAATGAAGGGGTTACGAGAATTGTCTCGTAGCCCCTTCTTTACAGGTGACAAATATCGGGTACCCATATTGATTGATTGTTGCACGTACGGTGAGGTTTGAGGTGTCTCCGACTCTGTGCAAGCTAGTGTCAGATCGTGAGCCAAGTGATGGTGTTCGGTAAGAGCATGGTGGATCGAAGTTACGACAGGTGTTATACTGGAAGTCGACATTGATGAATTGGAATTGTTCAGCGTGTGCACATTACTGAAAGTTGGTGCGTGAGGATGAACACACCGTCATGGGTGTACGAGGGTTTTACGGCTGTGCAGGCGATCGAGCACGTGCTACACGGATTGCGGCTGGGGCTTTGTACGCTTGAGACAGCTGACCTTGTGCGTGAGCAGCGTGATCCCTCGATGGCCGATACACTGGCTCGTCAGGGGATCAATTTTGTGATTCTGGATGGCGTGAGGGGGCTGGGTCCAGAGGTCGATATGGCCGAGGTGAGAGACAATAAAGCGATCAGCCAGGCATTGAAGGAGAAGGGCATACGTCGGGTTCTGTATACGCAGACGATCGGGCAAATCATTCACGAGTCTTTCTTGACGGAGATTCCCGAGGCGGTCGACTGGATGCAGCGCGGTGCCGATGGGCAGGTGTCGACGTTTGGGCAGAAGTGGTGGCAATATATCCCCTGTCTGAATAATCCGGAGTTCATGCATTATGTAAAACGAATGGTGCGAGATGTGATGGTTGAGCTGGATCTGGACGGGATTTTTACGGATCTCTACGGATATTTCAGTTACACGTGTGTTTGCGAACACTGTGAGAGAAAGTTCGAAGCATATGTCGAGCGCAAGTTTCCGGAACCGGAAGATCGGTTGGCGCGATTTGGATCACTTGCATTGTTCAAGCCGCCGCCTTTCAGGACACTTGGCTATTCAGATTATCGCACGGGAATCCCGGAGAAGTTCACGATTCTGGATCCGGTCTCGCAGGAGTGGATCCGGTTCAGGTGTGAGCGGCTGGGTGAGGTGACACGGGAGTTGAGGGAGACGATTAGAGCGTGCAATCCTGAGGGAATTCTGTATGTGAATTATCTGTTCGGCGGAGTTCCAGGTCTGAACAATGCAACGTTCCACGGCGCCTGGCCGGAGTATATTCTGCCGGAGTGCGATCTGTTCAGCGCCGAGGTCGCGGGGAAGCCGGATCTCTTGAGCAACGGCGTGATCAAGAGCCGCGTTGTGCAGATGAAGGTGGCGAAGGCATTCGGGATTCCGGTGACACCTGCGGTGACGCGTACGGATCTGGGTGATTTCAAGCGACTGTATCTGGCCGAGGGGATGGCGTTCAATACGAGTCCGTTCGACTGGGTGGGACAGATCAAACGAGATGATCCTCCAGATTGGATGACCGACTACTTCGAATTCTCGCGCAAGCATCGCGAGCTTCTCGGTGGGGCCGATACTGTGGCGGACTGCTCCGTGTTGCATTCGTTCGAAACGCTATCCTATACATGTACATATCCCCATCAGAGTACGGTGCTGTGTGAACAAAGTCTGTTGCAAGAGAATTTGACGTTCGATATCATTTTCGACAAAGATCTGGAAGATTTGAGTGACTGTCGGTGTCTGTTTCTTCCAAATGTGGTTTCGATGAATATGGCACGAGCCGAACGCATCGCGGAGTATGTGAAGAAGGGCGGTAGTCTTGTGGCGACGGAAGATACAGGCGTGGTGAATGAATATCTGCAGCCCTGGAAAGGGGAGCGATACCGTCGAAAGAAGTCCTGGGTGCTAGGCGAACTGCTCGGGATCGTATGGCCGGAGGAAGGGACGTTGTTTCAGGAGGTGGGCAAAGGGCGAGTGGCTATTGTTGCTCGGGTTGAGCGACCGGGTCAAACAGGCGGCGGCATTTCGTCGGATGTCCAGCTATCACATTCGTACGGACCTGAGATGCCTCTATTCGCCTATGCCAAAGAACTGGCAGTGAACCACGAGGAGATTGTTTCCGCTGTCGATTATGCACTGGATGGAGAACGTACCCTTCGGATTGAGGCAAATGGTTCAGTTGTTGGTGAGGTGACCAGGAATGACAAGGGAACGTTTGTGCATTTGCTGAATTGGAATGAGACGGAGCCGGTGGATGGTCTCAAGGTGTCCGTTTTAGAAGGTGAGACCGGAAGGATCGCGTCAGCGGAGTTGATTTCGCCTGATCCTGAAATACAAGACGAATCGCTGGATCTCATAGGAAGAGAAGGCGGGGTGGAGTTTGAGTTACCGAGATTGATATGCTATTCTGTGATCCACTTGATGCCCAAGGTCTGAGTCAAATCTACGATTCTACGTTACTGTCGGACGAAGCGTTTCGATTGAGCACGATGTGAGAGTTCCAGTATCAGCCGGTCACGAAGAATGATCAATTTGGGAGAGGAGCGGCATATGGAGGCGTCTATAACCCATACAAGGAAAGAGTCAATGGTGCGGTCCCATCTGTTCCTCAGGAGAACAATGGGGATCCTGGGGATCGCCTTGCCGTTCACTTTGCTCTACGTGGGGATGATGTTTCATACGGAACCCCAGGCGTCTGTCAGTGACTACTTTCACACGAATATGCAGCGTGTGTTTGTCGGTGTGATCGTGACGTTCGGACTTTTTCTGATTGCATATACCGGATATCACAGACACGACAATCTTCTGGGTAATTTTGCCGGTTTCTGCGCATTGGGGATTGTGATTTTTCCGACGACGCCATCGTGTGCGACACGTATCGAGGAGATCGTTGGGATCATTCACCTGGCCTGTGCGGGTTTGTTCTTTGTTTCGCTTATGATATTCAGCGTTCATTTCTTCAGGAAGGGGAAAGGAGATCCGGGGCAGAGGAAAAAGCACCGCAATCGAATCTATCTGGGGTGCGGAATTTTGATGGGACTGAGCATTCTTCTGATCGCCACACACAAGTTGCTGGAATTTCCTGCATACGAGCATTCGGTGTTCTGGTTGGAAGCCGTCGCACTTGTCGCATTCGGGATTTCCTGGCTGATCAAAGGGAAGTTTATTATTGCGGATGTGGAGGATCAGGAGGCAGTGTTCGCTGCGGGCACTCAGGAATGATTCAGAGGTCCAAGGTTTGATGCATATGGGTCGCAGTTCATACGATATACCTGCGAATGTCTATGGTAATCGAGGCTACAGGAGATCGTGCAATGACAGAGGTTGTTCCCGGTTCTGATCCGGATGGTCAGACGATTCGAGAGGGCATGCGCGAGGTTTTGTGGCCAGGGCAGGCGGAGCGGGAGCGCGGAGAAGGGACGGTTTCCACTCGTCAGGAGTATGAAGATGTGACGATCGACGATCTTCGGCTGCGCTCTCCACAGAATCCAGACGATCGGATCACGGAAATACGGGGTACCATTCGACCTACTTCTATCCACCAGGTTTGCTGAATGTGGGGGATCACGCGGATTTACTGAATGCAATCGTTCCACGGCCGCTTCTGGTGATTGTTGCAGAAAAGGACGTGGGCATGCCTGTAGAGGCGTTGAGAGAAATGGACGCGCGTGGGAAGGAAGTTTACGCGAAGCACCAGGACGCGTTCAAGGTTCACGTTGGAGCAGGTGGTCACAATCTGACACCACAAGGTCTGGATCTGATGGCTGAATGGTTTCAAAAGCATTTAGACTAGATGGTGGAGATACAGGTGGTTCAGGCGAAATTGGAAATGAGTAAATACCTGACAAAGTCTTGTCAATGGCATCTTGTCTGAGTATATTTGTGTGTATAAAACTTTTGTTTATACACATAGTCGAAAGTGGAGGGTTGTATGCGCACAAACATCGTCATTGATGATGACCTGATGGAGGAGGCACTTAGCACATCTGGTCTCGGGACGAAGCGTGCAGTTGTTGATGCAGGATTACGGCTGCTGATCCAGGTGAAGTCTCAAAAGGGTATTCGCAGGCTGAAGGGCAAGATGGCCTGGGAGGGAGATCTGAACGAAATGCGGAAGGGACGCATAGAGGAGAAATGAGGAATGGTAATCGTTGATACGACGGTCTGGGTGGATTACTTGCGAGGAATCCAGACACCACAAGTGGACTGGCTGGACAAAGAGATTGGATTACAGCGCATTGGTCTGACTGACTTGAATCTTTGTGAAGTGCTTCAGGGCCTACAGGATACTCGGCAAGCGACCAGAGCGCAGCGAGAATTTGAGAATTTTGTAGTTTTCAGTACCGGTGGCAGAGAACTGGCAATTCGTGCAGCTGCAAACTACAGGAAATTACGAGCTGTCGGATTCACGATTCGTAAGACGATCGACTGTCTGATCGCCACCTTCTGCATTTCCAATGGGCACGCGCTACTTCACCGTGATCGAGATTTCAAGCCGTTCGAAGATAAGTTGGGGCTTCGGGTGGTTCACCCTTAGAGATCAGGTTCTCTTCTAGATGGACGAGCCGATTTCGCGGGCGAGATCGCAGTAGCCCTGACCCGGGAAGTGGAGATCTCCGGAGTTACCGGGCTGCCGATACTCATAATGAAGCGGTCCTTGATATGTCGTCCGGCTTTGATTTGCCGGGCGATTTCATTTTTTGAGGATTTCCTGGTCGCCGTTCTGAAGGATGTCAATCGCACCCAGGTTTTCCAGTACACCGCTCCATCTCATATGGATCCGGCCAGTTACACGCCTATGGCTGCTCGGATCACTTGTTCGATGTTTCGTAGTTCTCCCCATCAACATGCTCGAGCGGGAACGGGACGGTGGCCCCTTTCTTAACGAGGTTCCCTGCCGCGAAGCCAACCGCTTGCGAGTCAATTCCCGAGAGTTCTCCATTGAATGTGCAGTTCCGAAAGTTGCTCCGCACATTTCCTTCGCTCGAGAATTCGGCGTCGGTGATGGAACAGTCATCGAATGTGTATTCCACTTCGCGGCCCTGGACCTTGCCTATGGGATGGCAGCCGCGTACCTGGAACGGACCATAGTGTGAACCGGGTCCGCCACAGGGATTCAGCCGGAAGCGACCTTTGCCGGTGAGGGTGACATTCTCGATGAGGACACGATCGGGAACACGGACCTGGTGCGCGAAGTCGAAGTCTTCACTGAATGTGTGATTGAACAGCGTGACATCTTCATCCGATTCGATGACGAGGTCGCGCAGGGTGATGTTGCCGTAGAGGTCGGCGGTGTCGCCTCGGCCGGAGAAGACAGTTGCACAGCCGATGATGCGGCAGCTTTCCATACGGAAGTTGCATCCGCCGAAGACGAATGCGACGGATGGGATGAAGCCCCAGTTTTCGAGGTCGACCTCGGGGGTCATGTATCCGGGAATCATGGTGGAGGTGGCTCGAATCTCTGCATTGCGCACGGTG
>CAVOEZ010000041.1:0-12468 GCA_963694355.1 Latescibacteria bacterium UBA2968
GTGGGTCGGCTCAGTGCCACAGCCGCTGCCATTACTCTGGGCATTTCCAATTTGCGAAAACGGCCTCTTCGAACGATGCTGACCGCGGTGACCTTGACGTTGTTGACATTTACGGTACTGTCGTTCACCTCCGTTCAAACTTCTATCAAGTTCTACAGGCTGCCCAGGGATAATGCACCAGACTACCAGGGCGGCTTGGTACGCGATCGGTCCTGGCGAGGGCTTCAGGAGTCGGTTCACAATTATCTTGAAAGTGCTTTCAAAGAACGTGCGACAATTGTTCCCAGGGCCTGGTATCTTTCCCAGGTCCGTGGTGAACGAGCCTACATAAACTTTACGAGGCTAACTGAGCAGACTGCGAGCATGGGTACCCGGGACACCTACGTGGACTTCGACGTGGGAATTACCACCGGGAAGGACAGTTTTGTTAATGGACTGCTGGGGCTCACGCCAGAGGAAACGCAAATCAGTCGGGCAGACCGGTTTTTGATGAGTGGTAGATGGTTCGAACCAGGAGAACAAAATGTCTGCATTTTGCCCAACGATCTGGCAGAACTCGTGGGCATTTTTCCCGAGGATGTGAACAAGGCGAAGATCGAGATGTTGGGTAGCGAGTTCACGGTGATCGGGATCCTGGATTCCGAGGCGTTCAACAAGTACAAAGATTTGGACGATGAAAAACTCACTCCTGTAGATACCGTAAAAGAGAAGGATGATCTCGCAGATGCGCAGGACCAGGATCCTCGGGTGGTGGCAGCCGCACCAATCGAGACGTTTACTCATCTGGAATCCACCAACGTAATGCTGTTGCCTTACGATTATGTTCGTGATATTGGAGGCACGCTGAATTCGGTGGCCATTTCCAACTTCCGGGACGAACATGGCAATATTAAGGCGGACTTTGTTCCGGATATAGAAGAGTTCATGACCCGCGTTTCTCTGACGATGTTCGTGGGATCCAAGGATAAGGTAACCGTTTACAGTTCGATTGGTTCGACCTCACTATCGGGTCTGGGTACCCTCTTCATTCCGGTCCTGATTGCGGCGTTGATCGTTCTGAATACGATGATGGGGGCCGTCTACGAGAGATTCAGAGAAATCGGGATCTATTCCGCCGTTGGTTTGGCGCCGAATCATATTGCCGCATTGTTTCTTGCGGAAGCTGCCGTGTTTGCGACGGTTGGGGCGGTGTTCGGGTATCTGATCGGTCAGGTCCTGGTCCTGGGATTGTACGAACGCGGACTGCTCGGCGGGCTGGAGCTGAACTATTCATCGCTGTCTGCAATTTCCGCTACGCTCATCGTGATGGTGACTGTATTCCTGTCCACACTATATCCGGCGAAAAAGGCGGCCGACATGGCCGTGCCGGACGTGACCCGGAAATGGGAATTCCCCGAACCTGAAGGTGACAACTGGGTATTCGATTTCCCATTCACTGTGGGTGGCGCGGAGGTGCTGGGTATGTATTCCTATCTGACCCGTGTCTTCGAATCGTATGGTGAAGGGTCTGTAGGTGACTTTGTAGCCGATCATGTAAAATTCACTTCTCAGGACCGCCAGGGTGAGCCACAATACGATATAGGTTTGACGTGTTGGTTGGCACCTTACGATCTGGGTATCAGCCAGGAGGTGGAACTCAGCGCCATTCCCACAGGTGAGCACAATATTTACAAGATTGAGGTGATCATTAATCGCCTGAGTGGAGATGTGGCTTCCTGGAAGCGAATCAACAGGGGATTTTTGAATGTGCTCAGAAAGCGATTCCTGGTGTGGCGAACCATTCCACCCGAGCTGAAGCATCAGTATGCACAAGAAGGTCAACAGATCCTTGCTGGTGATGCGCAGGAGACAACGGCATAACCTGACCGAAAATTTCCGAACACTGGAGGAGTGGCATTGGCAACCGAACCAGAAGATAAAAATGAGGACTTAGAGCAATACGATTCCATTATGCCGGCGGACGCGCCATTTGAAGATGGCTTCAACATGAAGACCATCTGGGCGACGCTTTTTGTGGGTCTCGTGATGCTCCCCGGAGCGATCTACCTGGGATTGGTAACCGGACAGAGCATGGCTGGTGCCTCGGAATGGGTAACCATCATCCTGTTTCTCGAGATCGCCAAAAGGTCTTTCGTGCGGCTCAAGACCCAGGAGGTCCTTGTCATCTACTGGGTGGCCGGTGGTCTGCTGGGCATCGGCGTACGTCTGGGCAGCACGGCACTGGTATATGGAGGCCCTTTCGGGGCACTGGTTTGGGACCAGTATCTGATACAGTCGCCGGCTGCGGAAGGTCTGGCAAAATATATCCCGGACTGGGTTGTGCCACCTCTGGACTCCCCGGTTTACGCGGAACGGACATTCATCAATGCCGTCTGGATAAAGCCTGTAGCCGTTCTGTTCGCAGTGTTGTTGCTTATTAATACTGCGAAATTGGCATTGGGATATGTGATGTTTCGCATCACCAGTGATATCGAGAAATTGCCATTTCCGCTGGCCCCAGTGCAGGCGAGAGGTGCTACCGCACTTGCCGAAACATCTGCAAAACAGGAAGGTTGGAAATGGCGTGTGTTCAGTACGGGGACCTGTATTGGTCTTGTATGGGGTTTGTTGTATGTGGTTGTCCCAACGCTGTCCAGTATCTTTCTGACGGACACAGTTCAAATCCTGCCGATTCCGTGGATCGATTTCACGGCTGAGGTCAAGACGATACTTCCTGCTGCCATATTTGGTATCGCGACAGATCTGGGTCACCTCGTGATAGGTTTTGTACTGCCTTTCTGGGTTGTGGTTGGATCCTTTTTCGGCGCGGTCCTCGGAAATCTGGTACTCAACCCGATCTTGTATAAAGCGGAAATTTTGACACGCTGGTCTCCTGGAATGACTGCGATTCCCGCTGCAATTTCTAATCGATTCGACTTCTGGCTTAGTTTCGGGATCGGCACTTCCTTTGTGATTGCCGTAACCGGGATTTATATGGTGATCAAGGCACTTCTGGAGCAGCGAAAGGAACAGCGTGAAACCGGTCACCACAGTGTGGGTGTAAGCCTGGAAGATTTGCCCAAAGGAAGGTCGGACATAAAGCTGCTGTGGCCGGTCGTGATGTGGGCAGTTGCCACGGTAGGATTTATCATTCTCTGCCGGTTTCTGGTACCGGAATTCCACTGGGGTTGGTTGGTCTTTTTCGGGTTCATTTACACACCCATCTCTTCCTATATCGGTGCGCGAATGATTGGGCTGACGGGTAGTCCCTATGGCGCAGACATACCGTATCTGAGGGAAGCAGCGATTTTTCTATCTGGCTATCAGGGTGTGGCTGTCTGGTTTGCTCCACTGCCACTGCACGACCACGGGCTTGCAGTCAGGACCTACAAGCAGATGGAATTGACAAAGACCAAATTTGTAAGTTATGTAAAGCTTACAGGATTGACCATGGTTGTCATTTTCATCTTCAGCTTTATTTTCTGGGAATTCATCTGGAGGTTGGGGCCAATCCCATCCTCAACTTACTATTTCGTTCAAACGTTCTGGCCATTTGATGCAACGATGCAGACCATGTGGCTCAAATCCACGTTGCCCGCCGGCGAAACCCAGGGCGCTGTTGGCCTGGAGCTTCTCCAGGGAATCATCAAGCCCAAGTATATTGTCGCGGGATTTGCGACTGGTGGGATGATGTATGTCATCCTTGCGCTTCTTAAAGCGCCCACTCTTATTTTCTTCGGTTTTGTGGGATCCCTCGCCGGGTGGCCTCACTACGTGATTCTGCAGTTTGCCGGCGCCCTCCTAGGCAAATACTATTTTTCGCGGCGGTTTGGTGAGTCGAAGTGGAAGGCATATGCCCCAATACTCCTGGCTGGATACTACTGTGGAATGGGGCTGATTGGGATGACTTCGGTCTCCGTGGTCCTGATTTCCAAAGCTGTATCCCAGGTGGTTTACTAAGCCCCATAATTATCTAAGGGAACCAAACACCGGATGTCTGGTGGCCAAAGTTGTAACTACATCCGGTTTTTCCCCCCCCGTGAAAGATCTCGGAATCAAGATTGACAGGAGACGATTATGAGAAGGGTGAATAGAACTGGATCTCTGCTTCTCGCCGTGTTCACGACCTTTACTCTATCTGTGCCAACCCACGCACAAAGAGGAAATGGTGGCGGAGGACAGGAGGGGCGAAGAGGCGCAGGCATGCTTCGGATGATGCTCCCGGTCGAGCAAGCGCTGGGGTATCTTGCTTTTGATACCAAAGTAGGTCTCAGGGATGACCAACTTCTTAAGCTCAGAACGGGGTTAGCGGAGATCTACAGCAGAAGGGCCCAACTGACCGGAGAGATGCGGGGCAGGGCCGACCGGGAAGTATTAATGGAGAAGTTCAAGTCACTGAGGCGCGAGATGATCGAAAGCGTCAAGGCCGTGCTGGATGAGAATCAGAACCAGTTGCTGGACGAGTATCTGAAGCGAATGAGAGAAGGCAGGCAGAGACGGGGTGGCGGCGGACCACGGGGTGGTACAGAATAATTCCTGATTCGTGTTCGAGAAGACTTGGTGGTTCCTTAACAGGGACCACCATTTTCTGTATCCGTTGAATTATTTTTTAGGATTGACAGATACCATCCACCCATTTACTTTGCTTTTTTAACCCCATTTCGTGCAAACGACAAAGGTTCAGATCAAGGAGTGCATATGCCGGTTCCTCTGGCGACCAGCAATATCCAAATTCCATTCACCTTTGCCGTTATCGGTGATACGCATTTCTCTCTTCCAAAATTCCATCCCGGATTGGTGCACGAACCCGAGAGTCCTCGTCCATTGACGACCGAAAAATACATCGAAAATGTGCGCCATGTGCTGACACCCACGATGGAAGCTCTGAAAAAAGAGGGGCCTGATTTTATCGTGATGACAGGGGACTTGGTGGAAGGTTCCATTGGCAGCGATCAGGCTCTGGCGGAAATGGAGGCGTGCCTGAGCTTCTTTGGCGGCTTTGAAATCCCGATGTTGATTTGCAAAGGCAATCAGGACAGTTCATGTGCATTTGACGAGGTGATTCGACCTTACCTGTCCCGGATGTTAGGCAGCAACCTGGATGAGAGCCACTATTTCACGGACATGGCGGGATGCCGGTTTATTCTGATGGACACGACGGATTGGCTCTCAAACGATCAGTGCTCGTGGCTGAGGAAACTATTGCAGCAGGCAGAAGAAACCAGGATGACCAGAATATTCGTGTTTGGACATCATCCGATCTGGCCCGTGGCACGGTCACATTTCACAAACGAGGTGTTTTGTCGGCAAATATCTTCTTTGCTGGCAGAGTGTTCTGTTGACGCCTATTTTTGTGGACATACGCACAATCAGAATATCATCCAGCATCGCACCGATGGTTTGCCGGTGCTTCAGTTCATGAGTGCTCCAATCGGGCTGGCCGATGAAATTCCCGTCCCCCTCAACCGTGTTGCACGAATCCTTCCGCGCGAAGAAGACCTGCTTTTCTGTTGGCCCGGATACCTGGAGAATACCGCGCCAGGTTGGTTCAAAGTTGCGGTTGGAATACAGGATGTCAAGGTGGAATGGCATCATCTGATTCGTGGCGTGGAGACCCGGACGGAATGGCGCAAGCGGGGCGATGTAGACACGTTCGACTACATGCGTGCACCCGCAGACGCCAAACTGATTTCTACCGATCTGCACGGCCTAAAAAGGGCATTCCTGAGGTTCTGTGCCTGGCATTCTGAAACGCCCGGCAAATGTCTTGTATTGAATGGTGCCGTTGTAGGTGAAATGCCCACGGGTAGCCAGTATGTGCCGCTTCGAATGGAGTTGCCCGCGTGGTGCTTGACGCAATTGAAAATGGAAAACAGGATTGAAATACAGGTTGTGGACGGGGATACGAGCACCATCGGAAATCTTGTGCTGGAGGGCGTCTTGTCGGGAGGAAGGATTGCACGGACAAGACCCACAGGCGAAGTGTTTACATGGACGAATGATATCGAAGACTGGGGATGGGGCGGTACCCTTTGCAGGCAGCAGCAAGGGCGCCCCGCCAGGACTATGTTGTCTTTCAGTTGAAACGCTATTCTTAGGAGCCGATTTTGGGTGAAAAAGCACGGTTGAACAGGTTGGCGGATGAAAGCAGTCCATACCTTCTCCAGCACGCGACAAATCCCGTGAACTGGTTTCCCTGGGGCGAGGAAGCGCTCGAACTTGCTAAAAAAAACAGCACTCCTATTTTTCTGAGCGTTGGCTACTCAGCCTGTCACTGGTGTCACGTAATGGCGCACGAATCCTTTGAGGATGAAGCCATTGCAGAGATCATGAATGACCATTTCATCAACATTAAGGTGGATCGGGAAGAAAGGCCGGACCTGGACGAAATCTACATGAACGCGGTTCAGATGATGACAGGATCGGGTGGTTGGCCCATGAGTGTTTTCCTGACCCCTGACCGTGTCCCATTCTATGGCGGCACCTATTTTCCACCGGACAATAGATATGGACGACCCGGCTTCCCTGAAGTTTTGAAGTCAGTAGCCAATCACTTTCGAGAAAATCCAGGCAGAATCAAGGAGGCGTCCGACAAACTGATGGACGGGCTGAGTCGGATGGCCAACCTGGAGAACCGCCAGGGTGGTTTGGACGCGGAGACATTTTCCCGGGCCTTCGCAACTATGGCTCAGAATTTCGATACCCGAAATGGTGGTTTTGGTTCCCAGCCAAAGTTCCCCAACACGATGAACCTCTCTGTATTTCTGAGAGAGGGATCATCAGGCGCAAACGAACAAGCGAAAGAAATGGCGATTTTTGCTCTCAAGAAAATGGCCTCGGGTGGCATATACGATCATCTCGGTGGAGGGTTCCACCGTTACTCTGTCGATGATCGTTGGCTTGTGCCACATTTTGAAAAAATGCTGTATGACAACGCGCTGCTTTCCAGACTTTATCTTGAGGCTTTCCAGGTTCAGGCAAATCCTGTTTTCAAGCGAGTCGTTGAGGAAACCCTTGACTATGTGATCAGGGAAATGACAGGAGTGGAAGGTGGGTTTTATTCTACTCAGGATGCCGACAGTGAAGGGGAGGAGGGAAAGTTCTTTGTTTGGGATCAGGAGGAGGTTCTTGGTCTGCTGGGTTCGGAGATCGGAGAACGATTCTGCGAATCTTACGATGTCCAGCCCGATGGGAATTTTGAGAATGGAAAGAGCATTCTGAATATTCCGGTTAATTTGGAGGAAATTGCCCGATCCACGGGCATCGTTGAAAGCGACCTCATCAGTTGTCTCGAGAAAGCTCGTAAGACGCTTTTTGAGATACGTGAAAAGCGGATCAAACCCGGAAGGGATGAGAAAATTCAGGCCAATTGGAACGGCCTGATGATCTCTTCTTTCGCACTTGCCTCCCAGATACTGAAAAATGAGAAATATCTGGAGGTTGCGGTATCTGCAGCAGATTTTATTCTTGACCGGATGCGTGATGATTCCGGGCTGTTGCTGCATTCGTATAAAGATGGCCGTGCTCAACAACCAGGGTTTCAAGACGATTACGCGTTTCTCATAGGCGCGCTGATAGACCTTTACGAGGCCACCTTTCAGGCAAAATGGTTGGAAATTGCGGAGTCACTATGCGAAGATATGGTGGACCAGTTCTGGGATGAGAAAGAGGGAGGTTTTTTCTTCACCGGTGTTCATCACGAATCACTGATTGTGAGGTCGAAGAATCCGTACGATAACGCCCTTCCCTCGGGAAATTCCGTGGGCGTCCTGGTGCTGATGAGACTGGGCTATTTTTTCGACCGTGAGGATTTCAAGGCAAAAGCCCTGAAGACCCTGAGCCTTTTTCAACCATTCATGAATGAGGTGCCCACCGGATTCGGCCAGATGCTTTGTGCCTTAAACTATGCGATGGAGGGTCCGCGGGAAATCGCTATCGCAGGATCTCCAGACGACCCTCAAACGCAGGAACTGCTCCGTACGGTTGCAAGACACTATGTTCCCAATCGCGTGATTGCGCTCAGAAATCCGGAAGCCTCGGACGAATTGACGTCCAGAATTGTCTTACTCGCGAACAAAGAAATGATCGGTGGCAAACCTGCAGCCTATGTGTGCCGGAACTTTGCCTGTGATCATCCCGTGACCAACCCGGAGGATCTGGCAAGGCAATTGGTATGAAGGGAATTCGATCAACGGAAGGCTATGGACTTCTGTATCCGAAATAACCCAATGGACGGGTGATTCCTGCGGTCGGCTGGAGTCGATCCTTGAAGAAGGACCCCGATCAAGATCTCAAAACTCTCACAAGGCCTTCCGCTTAATAAAAGGTCTTTGGCCGGGCCGAAGCAGGCGCATCAAGGTGATCAGTTGGTGACGCATTCTCGATGCCGTTTTCTTCCAGTATCCGGCTCGATACGAACACAGAGAGGCCCATTCGAACGGCGAGCGCCATCGCATCACTCGGTCGTGCATCAATATCGATGGTTGTCCCGTCGGCCCGGACCAGCGATATCACCGCAAAATAGGTTCCCCCCGGAGCCGATTCCGACAACGGTCGGACCTGGTCTACAAGTATCGAAGCCACGTGCGAACCGGTACCCTCCAGGATATCCTTCAGCAAGTCGTGGGTCAGTGGACGGGGAAAATCCTGTTTTCGCAGCTTGATAGCGATTGCCCGTGCTTCGCATTCACCGATCCAGATCGGCAGTATCCGGTTGCCCGTTTTCTCTTTTAACAGTGCGACGAATTGTCTGTCGGGCTTTCCCATTCCCTTCACACTATAGACCTTTGTTTCCACAATGTTTTGAAGATGGGCTTCCGAATTCTGAACGGGCTCTGCATAGGCAATTCGCAATGAGAACGGGAGCAAGCACACGATCAAGATCTGAAAAGTGCCTCGGGCAAGAAGTGATCCGCTCATTTTAGTATACCCTCGATAGATGGATTCAAAAATATTCCTTTTCTCTGTAAAGCGAATATAGGCCTCACCCGGCACTGGTGCAACCCGCACGTCGAAGCAAGAGACTCTGGTTTGGACATTGACAGTGCGGTCATAATAGCCTATCTTAGTAAGCTGCAGAGTTTTACGGCATTTTCGATCCATCAGGAGGCAAAATGGTTGCAAGCATGACTGGATTTGGCAGGGGAGAACACGAATGCGATGGGTCCTGGGCATCTGTTGAGGTAAAATCCGTCAATGGACGGTATGCGGAGGTCTCTGTTCACCTCCCAAGGTCCCTTGCCGAGTTGGAACCGAGGATAAAGGAGGTCGTCCTGTCCAAAATTGCTCGAGGGCACGTGACGGTCTCGATTTCGTTAAAAGGGGAAGGCGCCGACCGCGGGATACCAACATTGAACCAAGCGATCGTTGAAGCCTACAAGAAAGGCCTGGGGCAACTCGCTACCAGTCTCGGTGTTGAGAACAAATCGGATCCACTGAAAGTGGCTGTTCTCCCGAACGTGTTCGAATTTGAGGCAGCGGTACCTGATCTGGACGCAACCTGGTCCGCTGTTGGCCCGGCTTGCGAGTTGGCGGTAGGACAATGTCAGGCGATGCGTTTGAGCGAGGGTGAAAAGCTGGCCAGGGATTTCGTGGCGCGCATTGAAACTTTGGAAAACCTCGTCGATAAAGTGGAAGAGAAGGCCCCGGAAAGGGTTGCCTCCATCAGGCAGAAACTTGAGGAGAAACTTGAGGAGTTACTCTCTCCCGGTCAAATCGATCAAAGCAGGTTGCTTATGGAAGTGACCCTGCTTGCAGAAAGAAACGATGTGACCGAAGAATTCATAAGGTTTCACAGTCACAACGGTCAGTTTCTGAAGACGCTCGAGAGAGAGGATGCAATTGGCAGGCGTCTCAACTTCTTGCTCCAGGAGATGCTAAGGGAGGCCAACACCATAGGGTCCAAGGCGAACGATGCGGAGATCGCACATCTTGTCGTAGAGATGAAAGAAGAGATAGAAAAACTCAAAGAGCAGGTTCAAAATATAGAATGAGCGAAATGGGCTGCCTCTAAGTACTTGGCAGACCCGGGTGCAAAACCATCTCAGGAGGTAGCGTGCACATGCCGGAAATATTCTTTTTAGAGGAAATTAGTGGAGATGACGTAAATCCCTACGAAGCTGTTAGGTTGGCATCCAAAGAAGCACGAAGGATCAATCAGGCCAGGCTTATGGTGGAAGTGGCCGATGATGCAGAAAAGCCGACTACGCTGGCGCTCAGAAGGCTGTCGGAAAAGAAAATTCGTTTGTCCTACGAGGGCGGGAACGAGGAGGGGTCGGATAATGCAGCCTCTGCACGGAAAGCGGGTTCTGCTGGTCGTTAGCGGAGGAATCGCCGCTTACAAGGCAGTGGAGATATTGCGTCGTATACAGAGGCAGGGTGCAGAAGTTCGTGTGGCAATGACGAAATCGGCGACCAGATTCGTTGGCCCACTGACCTTTGAAGCACTGTCTCGCAGTCCGGTTCACAGTTCCCTCTTTACGGATAATGGGTCCGGAGAGGTGGTCCATGTGAGTCTCGCGAGTTGGCCGGATTTGATCCTTGTGGCACCAGCGACCGCCAATATTATCGCCAAAATGGCGAATGGCTTGTCTGATGATCTGGTGTCCTGCACATTGCTGGCCAGCAGGGCTCCTGTGGTTGTGGCGCCCGCTATGGAAACCCAGATGTACCATCATCCGGCGTTACAGAAGAATCTGCTGTTCTTGCGGGAACGCGGCGTTCTGATCATTGAGCCGGAAGCGGGTGAGCTGGCATCAGGCGATGTCGGCATTGGGCGTCTTGCCGAACCCGAAAAAATTGTGGAGACCATTTGCCTTGCAGTGTCCTCCTCCCAAGAGTTCAGTGGAAAACGGATCGTGGTTACCGCCGGACGTACTGAAGAGGACATCGATCCTGTTCGTTTTATCACAAATAGATCCACGGGTAAGATGGGATATGCAGTTGCTGAAAGAGCAACAAAACGCGGAGCCGAGGTCGTTCTCGTAAGTGGTCCGAGCCAGCTCGATATCCCAACCTGCACCGAGTATGTTCCGGTTAGAACGGTTTCAGAGATGCACAAGGCCACTGCGGCCGCGTTTGAAAGTGCCGATGCCCTCGTGATGACCGCCGCTGTTCTGGATTTCCGTCCAGATTCCGTTTCACAAACAAAGATCAAGAAGTCAGACAGTGGTCTTGCGTTGACTCTGGTTCCCAATCATGATTTTCTTGTGGATCTTGGTGCTGAAAAAGAGAACCGTCTTGTTGTGGGCTTTGCGATGGAGACCGAAAATGGGATCCCCAATGCTCGCAAGAAGCTGGCGGACAAGCATCTGGATCTTATTGTTCTGAACGATCTCACTGTAGAAGGCGCAGGGTTTGGTGTCGATACAAATGTGGTCTCCTTTGTGGAGGCCAGCGGAGACCCTGTGAACCTGCCCAGGATGTCAAAAACGGATGTGGCAGACAGAATTCTGGACAGACTTGCCGTGTTCTGGTCACGGGATAATCGGTCCGATGGGCACTGATTCTGAAATCTCCTCTGAAGTCTCTGATGCCATTGAGAAGCTGAGAGCCTACCTCGACACGCAGAAGAATTTTGGGCTTCAGTTAGTTCCTCTCCGAGTGGCGCGGCTAGAGCATTCGAAACTTTCCTTACTCTCAGAAAAATTGCAGAACTGTACGGATTGCGCGCTCTCCGAAGGCCGTCGATCGGTGGTATTTGGCAGCGGGGATCCAAATGCAGATGTGATGTTTGTTGGGGAAGCTCCAGGCGCGGAGGAAGACAAACAGGGTCTTCCATTTGTTGGAGTTGCGGGGCAGTTGCTGACGAGAATGATCGAATCCATCGGTTTTCGCCGAGAGGATGTGTATATCGCCAATGTCATCAAGTGCCGTCCACCTGGTAATCGGGACCCCAAACCAATAGAAGTCGCCAGCTGCGAACCTTTCTTGAAGCGCCAGATCGAACTTATCAGACCGTCGATCATTTGTAGCATGGGAAGATTTGCATCCCAGACGCTTCTCAAGACGGATGAGTCGATGGGCCGACTGCGAGGACGACTTTTTGAGTACGAAGGGATCAAGCTGTTGCCCACCTACCATCCTGCAGCACTTCTGAGAAACCCGCAGTGGAAGCGCCCGACCTGGGAAGATCTCAGGAGGCTGAGACGGGAATACGACGGTACAGAAATTTGAACCCCAGTGTTTCGGGGGGTTGTGATGCGATACTCCAGATTCTGAGCGATGCCCGGAAAGGGCGTTAACCACCACCCAATATCCAGGTCCGCATGAATAGCGAAAAAGGCACAATAGATCGTGCACAGCCACAGGCGGTGGAGGTCGAGAGGGCCGTTCTGGGTGCCATGCTTTTAGACGGCAGTTCGATTAGCCGGGTGGTCGAGGTACTGGGCGACGAGTCGGCATTGTATCAGACGGCACATCGAAAGATCTACTCGGCAATTCTTGCGTTGTATGAACGGGGTGAACCGGCAGACCAGGTCACGATTACAG
>CAVOEZ010000042.1:0-12236 GCA_963694355.1 Latescibacteria bacterium UBA2968
CCGTGAAGCTCGTCATCTCGGGTCGATCGCCCAGCCAGTGCAGGGCGTGGGCCGCACGGTCATCGGGGTGGGCCCGCTCTCCCGGCGTCTGGTAGTGCGTGAACGTTTGTCCCATCCGGGGGCATTCCAGCAGGCCTGTCTCCGGGTAGTCTTCGTTGGGGTAGACCGTGCCGCACTCCCTGCACGTGATCCGGTCCGGGTCGGTCACCTCCCAGTTGAACGGCGACGTCCCTTCCAGCGACTTCTCGTGCACACAGGCCGGACAGCTCTGCCCGTATTGTGTGCCGGGCGTCAGTTCTGGGATGATCCCGACAAAGAACGCTCGGTCCTGTTTCAGCGCGTATTCGGTGTTTAGCTTCCAGCCGTCCACGATCTCCCGCGCCCAGGCGTGCTGTGCCACATTCTGCTTCGCATTCTCGATATCGTGTGACTTGTATAGCGTCCGCGGACCGGCAGCTGTTGGTTCAGGCATCACGACCTCCATTCACAGATTGACGACCTAGACGAAAAGAACAGCGATAAGGTGCAAGAGTTATTCACGTGCGAAAGTCCCTCGTGGTGCCTGAGCGAGCGCCGACGCCCTTCCCCGACCGGAGACACTCTTGCTCCCGCGGGTCATGCATGATTCCGTGTCTTCCCTGACGCCGGTCCAGGCCATACGCATCGGGCCGATGTATGACGTGGCTGCGACGATGTCGTCGTACCACCAGGTCTGGTTGGGCCGAACGCTGCTGGAGTGCGCGACGATGATGAGATGATTTGGTTTTAGTTCTTCCACTGTGCGGAAGCGGAGGTTGGGGAAGTCGCCCGCGAGCTTCCCGTCTATCCACAAGGCGACGCGTCCGTCGTGCTTCCCCGGCGTGTTGGCCTTCAGCATCAACTCGTAACAATACCAACGGCCGCGCTCTACGTTCACGTTGGACCGGGGCGTGAAGTCTTCCGCAAACAGCCACTTGTTCTCTTCTGGCATCACGTCCCCGGTGGGGTAGAACAGGTCGCCCCATATGCGCCCCTGATCCATGTGGTAGCAGTAGATATTGATATTGCCTGGGGGAGAGATATTGGCGTCTTGACCAGGAGGTAGCGTGTCGACCAGCGCCTCGAAGTGGTTGCGCCCATCCGGGACCACACCCGTGGCGCTGCCCTTGGCCAGGGTGATTCCCGGGGCACCGGCCAGGATGAGCATGCCGGTGTGGTGGCAGCCGGGGTACTCCGGGTGGTATTTCATGTAGTAGCGCAGGAAGAGGCTGTCGAATCCCGGCTTGAACTTTTTGACCGCGTTGTGGCTGCCCACCTTCTCAAATGTCACCTGGGCGGCCTTGCTGCCGCTGTGGACGTGCTCCGGATCGGTGGTGATGGTGACCGTATTGGCGCACGTGTCCCAGCGATTTCCCTTCTGGTCCTTTCCGTGAGCAGCCATTGCGTCGTCTTCGATCTCTTCGAACCCATCGGCGAAGACAACTGCGGGATCATTTTCGATACCCACGTCCCCCGGATAGTCCACCGCGATACCGTTGCCCTCAGGAAGTCGTTCCAACATGGTTGCTCCCCCCAAATGTTTGCTCTGGGTGGTTTTACCTGGAAAGGGTGGACAGGAGAATAAGCCAATTCTTTGAAAGGGGTTTGGTGGCGAATCCTGGCTGCGTGCTCGGGGTGCATTAAGTGCAGGAGCATTACGCAGGGTGCTTCATCGATGACGAAAGCGGTGGACCGGTGGGAGAGGTCCAGATCGAGCCACGGTGGCGTCTAAGCGGAATGGGTACCAGGGAGCTCGTAAAGCAGGTACTCGTGCTCGCAGGGAGATCCATACGCGGCCCACATTCGGCCACGACCGACTTCGGCCACAAAGGACAAGAGACTGATGCTCTCCCGGCCGGGTACTCCCCCGTGGTGGCAGACGCCGGTAGCTTGTCCGGGGAAGTGACTGGACTGCGTCGCAAAGAATGTCTCCGGGTCCAGTTGGTCGCGTTGCCCGTGTAGGCTCTTGTGGGCTGCGTAGGCGCGTGGATCGCCCTTCTCGCGTTTGCCTTCGGGCATGCCGCTGAATTTGGGACTGTAGTATGTGTTGGCATGGGTTACAAAGCATTCATCCGCAGGCAGTTCCGCGTGGGCCCCGGGAGTGGTTTCCACGCAACAGATGTCGCCTGTGACGTCGCCGACGGTGTAGTTGAGGCAGACCATTCGGCGGGTGCGGGCGAACAGTTCCAGCGCGTCACGCGTGCTGTTCTGTTGCAGCAGCATCCGGGACAGGAAGCAGTAGGGGATTCCGGGGCCAGCCCAGTGCGGACCCCCCTCAGGCGGTACCTCCGTAGGGCGGTATGGCAACTGATTGGCCGATATCGCAATTTGCTCTGACATGCCGGGCCTTCCCACGCTGCCTGCAAGGGCGAAGGAGAGGAAGGCGGGGCCGTTATCCGGGTTGCCTTTGAGCAGGACAATGTAGGGCAGGAGTGCCTGGTACCAATCCATGTTCCACGCGACAAGCGTTCCAATGGGAGCGCGCGCTGCAAGGCTGGTGCAATTGTCGGTGATGGATACGGCAGACCGGTTTTCTTGACAGCCCACCCACTGGCCCATCTCGGCTGAGCAGCTCAAGCGAAAGGCGACATCGAAGCTGATTCCGGCGCCGGCTGCGATCCCTTCTACTTCCTCTATCAACGCGGGTGCGGTTTCGCGCACAATGGGTGCCGCTTCGGCCATTGCACGATGCGCGCCATCCCTTTGGGCGGCGTTCGGAACGAATACATTGTCGAAAATCCCTGCCAGGCCGTGGATCAGGTCGCGGCACTGGACCCCGTACTGGCGACCCATTTCGAAAGGACTGCCCTGCATCTCGACGATGGGAAAGCGCTTGGCCTTTTTCACAATTGGATTCTCCTGTTATACGGTGCCCACCGGATGCGGGTAAGCTCCGCTCCTTAGTTGACGACACCCTCAATTTATTCCACCGAGCCGGGACAGGCGAGATGGTGTCAGTCTCGGCCTGGACTTCAATCTACATGTTTCGTACGGCCGTCAGTAAGTTCCCTATCGTAGCTGGGTCGCAGCAATTCGGCGAGGGTGGATGGCAGCTCTCGGCGGCTCGCTTTCAGCGCCCAAACCGGAGGCACGGAGGTGGGTGGCTGAGCGTGGCCGTCGTTTGTGTCGGATTTCCGGTAGCAGTAGAGGGAGCACCATCGGGTCTCTTTCCCGGGTGCTTTTTCAGCCACTCCGTGGACTGCGTGCGACAGGCAGCACGCCACGGATCCCGGCGGCAATGAGAGATGCTCGATTTCGAGTGGTTCACCCGTTACTGGATGGGTTCGGCCCCGCAGCCAGCCCTGTCGCATCTCTTCGTCCGATTCCGCGTGACAGCCGGTGGGGTCTCGGAACAGGTGACTGCCTCGAATGATTTTCAAGCCGCCGTCACGCTCAGCCTCGAATCCATTGAGATAGCAGAGCGTTAGAATGGCGTTCGCCTGGGCATCGTACTCGGCAGGGGTGGCTACGCCGCGGTCGTCGTAGCGGGAGCCGATTGGATGGCTGTGCCACGGGCAGCCTGCGTACCCGCCCCGCCGGGACAAGAGCTGGTTGTGATCGGAGTAGATGGTGTCGCAGCCGAGACACATCCGGTGCAGCTCGAGCATGTGTGGGTGCGTGAGCACAATCATCATGAAGGGGATGTGGCCGGCCGGGAAATACTCGGCGAAGACACTGTGTTCCCGAAGTGTCTTGACACCGGCTACGTCCGTTTCCTGGGGCACGGACTGGCTCCCTCCGAGGGCTCCCTCGATCGCCTCGGGGGTGAGGGTTTCTTCCGGCGGCGTTCGTCCGAGTCCGTGCCAGTCGATCTCTGACCAGTCAGCCTGTAACAGCGTGTCGTTGAGATTCTGGCCGTACTGCAGTGCAGCGGTCCAGGCCTCTTTGGCCTTCGGTAAGATGATCCCTTCGAAAACCGCATAGCCGTCCATCAGGAAGCGATCGCGATCGAATTGGGCCCTTGCCGCCGCCATATCGAACAGGTCCTCGCGGTTCGCCTCCATCTCTTTCCAGTCACTGTTGGTCCATTGTACGGGCGAGTGGTCGTTGCGGAAGAAGGGCGGACGCGTCGCCTGGGCAAGATCGGTGGATGGGCCCTGGAGGATTCGGTGGGCGTCCGGGTCTGAAACGACGGAGAGAAGTGGGTTCTGTGGCATTGTTGGGGTGTTCATGTTGGGAAACCCAAATGGATAAAAGTTGCTTGTAAGGGCGATCAGGTAAAGGGTAATGAGGATAAAAAACCATCAGTGACCAGTCCTGGTGTTCCGACACCGTGAACGGCTCATCCGGCACCTCATGGGCGTCCAGGGAGGTCGTGATGCCTGATGAAGCGGGCGCCGAACCGCGGACACTCAGGGTTTCTCAATGCAGAACTCCGATCAGTGCGTCGCTCCTGACGTCTGTTCGCCCGTGGTAACCGCCTGCCAGTGGAAGAGCCCGGTGGACTCGCCAGGCGGTTTGTCCACTCGAATGACGAACTGCCGCTCCGTCAGGTCGTCCACCCAGAACCGCGTCGCCTCGCCAAGGCTGTTTGCTGGCGTGAGCTGCACGGACGCCGGAACGGCCACCAGGCCGTGTTCCACCACGGCTGCGGTCTGGTCCGCGGCGATGACGGCTTTCCCGGCATTCTCGGTTGGGTAGCCGGGATTGGTCCCCCAAACGACGACCCCGTCTTTGTGGGTGACAGGGGAGTTGAAGAGTTGGTTGCCGTTGATCAGGATGCGGCTTTCCTCTGAACGGTGCGGGCTGTTGATCTCCAGCGGGGCGTTGATCAGCAGGTTGTGCTCGAAGGTTACCCCCAGGCCGCCGTTCGCATCGCCGATCACCACCGGGACGCCGCGGAAGATGTTGCTGTTCACCACGTCCATGTATCCGTCCAGCCGGACATTGCCGGTTTTGCCTCGGTTGATCAGGATATTGCCGGAGATGACGCCGTAGAACTCCCGATCCGTCGTGAGCTCGCGTCCTGGCTGTATGGGAGGCCAGACGTTGATGGGATGCCCGTTGATCCTGCCCCCGTCTTCGACCAGGATCTTGTTGTTGACGATGTGGTAATAGCATGACCGGTCTGTAGAGAAACCGAAACCGACAGTGTCGCCGTCTTTCACTCGCAGGGTGCAGCCCTCGATGCTGCCGGAATGCCCGAGGATCTCCACCACGTGGCTGCCGAAATCCCCGGTGAAATAGCAGTTCAGGACTTCCACGGCCGTACCGTGCGCCATAACGGCCATGAGCTGGCAATTCTCGATGCGGCAGTCGGTCACTTTCACATTGCGAGGTGTGGGGTCGTAGATGCCTGCTGCGTCTCTGTCTCCCTCCGGATTGATGATCTTGATGCCATTGCCACCGTCCCATTGGGATCGCTCCCGGACCCACGGCACCTGTTTTTTGCCATTGCCGTTGATATACAGGTCCCGCACTGTGACGTCGTGGAGGTCTCCCTTTATCCAAATTACATTGATGTCGGTCAGGCCGTCCTGCAGGAGCAGGCGGGTGGCGTTCCCTTCCCCGGTCAGGAGGACGTTGCTCCGCGAAATCGTCACACCGCCATACGTTTCTGGCCCTGCACCGATGCTGTAGGATCCGCCGGTCAGATGCACGCGGCCCCCATTCTCCGGCAAGCCAGCGATGGCCGCGTTGATGACGACGTGGTCATCCCGGCCGGTGCAAACGACATCGGCTGCCCTCTTCAGATGGTCGGCTGCGTCTGAGGCGGCCACCACTACTGTCGCCGTGCGCACTGGAGCATTTGATTCCGGATCGGGCACGAGCGTTTGGGCCTCCGCCGTCCCCACCGATACGGTTGCCTTCAGAGCGGTCATAGCCGCCACGATGAACCTCTTCACAGGTTTCATACGCCTCACACCTCCTTGAATGAACATCGGATTGCAGACGCGCCGGATGACGGGTGCACTCGAACCCCAGGTCTGCTTCCTGTTTGTGCTGCGGGAATTTTCGAAATGTTCCGTATTGAAGCACAGACTGCCCAGGGGCCTTTAGGCCGAGCAGATCAGATAGAAAGGCTGTTCTGCAATGCCCTTGCCTCATCCGCCAGACCGAGCAGGAATCGCCTTGTTTCCAGGCGGATGTCCATGATCTCGCCGATTGGACGTCCTGTTTCCAGTTGCTGCTCGCATTCCGCGTACTCGTTTTCGTCTCTCACGAGCCACAGAAGTTCATCCAGGGCCTTAATGCTGTAATGCAGGGCGATTGCAGCCGTGTAAGCATAGCGGACGATCTGCGGATCGCCGAGCCATCCGGCATCGTGCAGCCCTGCCAGATAACTATCGAACGCGACTTTATCCAGATTCGGCGCGTGTTCAATCGGAGTCTTACCAAAGACAATGCTGGAGCCTACGAGGGGGACAATTTCTTCTCCGATAGCACCAGTGCCGGTTTCCGCCCAATCGATGGCCACGGTCTGGATCTTGCCATCCGGTCCGGTTTGGGAAAACAGATTACGCCAATTGGCGTCTCGATGACAGAAGATTTGCGGCAGGCGGTCAAGTGCGTTTAAAAAGAGTTCACGTTCTTCCCACATGCGGATGGTCTTGTGAGCGACAAGATCCGGAAGCCAGCAATGTACCAGGGGGCGTATGGTCCCTTGCTAGCGTTGAGAATTTATCAGTTCTAGGCTGCGAGTGTAGTCTGTATTGTCTGGCTCTGTCTCGATGGCTTCCCACATGAATTCAAGAGCTGATTCGTAGTCCTTCTGCCCCGCATAGCTTTACACGACCAGGTAGTAGCCTCCGTCTTGAACTCGGTGTTGGTGGCGCCTGGTGCTTAGACAGCGTCATAGCCCGTCACCTCCGGCCGCGCGACCCGATAGATGTTGTAGGCGTTGGACAACGTCCCCCCGTCCACCACCAGCGTATGGCCATTCACAAAGCTGGATTCATCCGACGCCAGGAACACCGCTGCTGCCGCGATTTCCTCCGGAAGGCCGCTCCGTCCCAGCAGCGTCAACTCACCCCGGCGAGGCGACGCACCATCGGGCAGATTTACCTCTATCGGCCCCGGCGCAATGGTATTGACCCGGATATTGTGTGGCGCCAGATCCGTCGCCATGGATTTGGTCAGGGTCTCAATCCCGCCCTTGGCTGCCCCGTACGCTGCGCACTGCGGTTGCGGCACAAAGCCGTTTGTGGAAGAGATATGTATGATCGTGCCGCCCCCCTTCGAGGCCATAACGCGGCCGGCCGCCTGGGAACAGTGGAATATGCCAGTGAGATTCACCCCGATCACGTTGTCCCAGGTTTCCTGCGTCAATTCTAGAAAGGAGCCGTTGAGGCCGGTGATCCCTGCGTTATTGATCAGGATATCGAGGTCGCCGAACCGTTCATTTGTAGTCGTGACCATGCGCTCCACAGCCTCGCGCTGCGCTACGTCCGTCTGCACAAACAGCGCCGTGCCGCCGGCCGCTTCAATTTCCCCGCAGGTGCGCTCGCCGCTATCTGGATCCCGTTGCGCCAGCACTACCCGCGCCCCTTCCTGCGCAAACCGCCGGGCAATGCCCCGGCCTATGCCCCGGCCTCCGCCGGTGATGATCGCTGTCTTGTCTTTTAATTGCATCGTGATCATTGCTCGTGCTCTTTCGTGAAGGAAGTCCAGTCATCTCTGTCATTCGTGCTTCCACGCCAGGTTGTTGGTCTGATGCCCTCTCGATCCTGCAGGATGGTTCCTACTCAACTGCTCCCAGGCCGTCTTTGGTCGTGAAACTCGTCCAGTGTGGCAATTCGAACGTGGCTGACTCCTAAGAATAAAGGGGCTCATCTTGCCGAACGATGCATGCCCCTTCTCTGTCCCACACTCCATGTCCCGTCTCGTTGTGTATACGTTCTGCTCTGACCCAATACACCAAGTGGAGGCCCAGATGTCAAGAGGTTCAGAAACAGCGTGCTCCTGGATTGGGCCAGGCCCTTCTTGAACATCCGTTCTAAACATCAGAGCGATCAAGTTGTAGGCGACCTTTGTTAACGTGGGTTCCTAAGACAGTTTTCGATCCACACGTTTCGTTTCACGAGAAACCTCTTGACACTCTTGTCCACGGTGCTTACTTTTGGCAGAGCTTAATCGTATTCAGTTAAGTTGTAGAATTTGGTTGTTTTCTTGCCACTCTCCCCCCTCGGGCAATGCCATTTTGACCCTCTGCGCACGTTGTGCACCCCTCTGGAGATGGCATCACTATGTTGAATCAGACCCCACCGTTTGTTGTTTCAGCCCCCAGCGGCATTTTGAGTGGTCGCGACCGGGGTGAGGAGTTGTTGGTACAAATTGCTGATTCTATGAAAGATGCGAATCCTGATGGGGTGACGCCTCTGGATTTTAGTGGTGTGGAGTTTATCGATATTTCGTGCGCCGATGAGTTTCTGACCAAGCTGCTGATGCGGATCGGGAGTGGGGAGATGGGGAATCGGTATGTGTTCATCCAGAATGCGAATGATTCTGTTAAGGAGACGCTGGAGGCCGTGCTGAGGCTGAGGAGCCTGGCGGCGCTTTACAAGAACGAGGGTAAGGTGACACTCCTGGGCAGCTTGAAGACGCCGATCCGGGAAGCGCTGGATGTGATGCTGGAGAAAAAAGCAGGTACTTCATCGGAAATCGCTGAGGCGCTTAAGAAAAATATCAATATCGCGTGCAACAGGCTGAATACGCTGCAGAGGATGGGGCTCGTGTGTCGCGTTCGCGATGGAAGTGTTCAGGGTGGTGGTAGGCAGTTTTATTATGAGTCGATACTTTAAAGACGACGACAGACGACGGACGACAGACCACAAAGTCGAAAACCAGATGGCCCTTACTGATAGCTGAGACGGGATAACGAGACTTTGGAATTTGGTTTAGTCCGTCGTCTGCGGTCCGTCGTCGCTCTTGCTTTTGAACTTCTCTCCCCCAGAGGTAACCATGTTAGACTTTGGCATGCTTAAGCAACAGATTGACCAGATGGCTGACGAGAGGAAGAACCTGGAAAGTGACTATTTCCAGAAAATCGAACTCGCGTTAGCGGAAATGGACAAGTGGCAAGAGCCCTGGGAGGAATTGTCCGCGAAGATCGCTTCGAGTCGAACCTCCTGGCTGATCGCACAACCCGCTGGCGCGTTTGGAGAGCCGCATCCGTTACCCGAGCGGCCTAAGAAGATGACGGTGATCGCTGCGGATGGGTCACAGATATTTCCTGACCGCCACGAAGTATCGAACTGTTTCATGATCAATATCGGGTATGTGGTGCTTCATTACGGGACGGGTGAGCGGGCAGTGTTAGCGAGTGAACCAACGCTGTATTATCGAGATGAGGATCTATATACGGAGTGGGCCGGGCGTAAGACGGCGGTGACGCGAGATATGGTGGGGATGCGGCGCGGGAATATGGAGTTCGAGAAGGTGGTTCAGGTTTCCCTGGAGGCGAAGGAAGAGGAGCGGACGGTCGTGGGGTTGTCGGATGGGACGTTGATTTTGTGGAACCTCGAGGGGAAGCCGCTGGATTTTCGGAAGGAGTCGCTGAAGGCGACGATGCAGAGTATGGAGCAGTTGCGGAAGGCGCGAGTTCCGGTAGCGGGATATATCAGCGATCCAGGTAGCGCCGATGTGGTGAATGGGTTGCGGGTGGGGTTGTGTCCAGAGCAGCCGCCGGATTGTGATCGATGTCCGTGGAAGTTGAAGCAGCAGCAGGAGGGGTTGTTTGGGATTCCGTGTGAGCCGATCGCGGGGGTGACGGACGATGTGTTGTATGCGAGGAAGCTGAGGAAGGGTGAGCGGAGCGGGGTGTTCGGAAGTACGTCGAAGATTCTGGATGAGTATGGACCGCACCGGATTTGCTTTTTCTATATCAATACGGGTTGGGAGATTGGACGTGTGGAGATTCCGTTGTGGGTGGCCAAGGATAGAGAGTTGTTGGATCTGGTTCACGCGACGATTTACGATCAGGCTGAGAAGGGGAGAGGGTATCCGATCGTGTTGTCGGAGTCGCACGAGCGGGCGGTGGTTAGAGGGGCTGATCGGGAGATATTCTATAAATTTCTGAAAGACACATTCGTGAAGAATGATGTGAAGGCTGAGATTTCTATTAAGCAGTTGAAGAAGGTGGCGGCGTCAGTATAGTTTGAGTCAAATTCAGAACCAATATCCCATTTTCCCTTCCTGCCTTCGGCGACCAACTTTTCACAGACGAAAAGTTGGCAAAAGTCTCCGCTTGGCGCGGGGCCAAAGGCACGCTGTGCGAATTGTCTCAGTAGATTCACGAGCCAAAGTGGCCTGCACGGAGAGCAGTGGTAACACAATCACTGCTTGAGGGAACCACGCACAGCGCTTTGAGATGATTTTTTGGAATGTTGTTTAGAGATCTCGAGGGCGCGGAGATCCTTCGGCAGGGCCTCAGGATGACAGCGGGGTATCCGAAGCGAAGTCGGAGCGTCTCAGGATGGATGGCGGAGAGGAAACCAATATGGCTACTGTAGAGACGAAACTGGAGCACCTGGGTGAGGTGATTGAGAGCAGTACGTCGCAGTTTTTGGCGGAGAGTCGCGAGTTGAATGGGGCGCCTCCGTTTGGGTCGTTTGTGAAGACGACTTCTGAGCCGGGTGTATATGGGTTGGTGTTCAATGTGTCGACGCATTCGATCGAGTCGAATCGACGGGCGACGGCGTATGGGAAGACGGAGCATGAGTTGCGAATGGAGCAGCCGCAGATTTTTGAGCTGTTGAAGACGGAGTTCGAGGCGGTTATCGTGGGGTATGAGGATGAGAAGGGTCGAGCGGTTCAGGTGCTGCCGCCGCAGCCGCCGGGGATTCATAGTTTTGTGGAGCGCTGCAAGGAGTCGGAGGTGAAGGCGCTGACGGATAGTGGCGATTTCTTGAGGTGTATTCTGCAGGGCTCGCGTTTGCCTACGGATGATTTGATTATCGCTTCGGTGAGAAATGCCTGGCACGCACGGGCATATGATATGCAATATCTGGTGAAGTTGGGTAAGGATCTTTGCAGGTTGATTCGGGATGACTATGACCGACTGAGTTCGATTATGCGGAGGATTTCGCAGTGAGTGAATCGCCTGAGGAGATGGTGGACCGGCCGCAGATCGGTGTGATTACCCAGGGGTCGCTTACTGAAGGGGTGGAGATGAAGCTGAACCCCGAACGGAGTGTGGAGGATGTGAAGGCGGGGAAGTTCGTGGTGATCGAGGGGTTCAAGAACGAGTTTTTCTCGATGATTACCGATATGAGTCTGGACGCGACCAATCCGGAGATTCTGCTGTATCCGCCACACGATGGAGATCAACTTCTGCACAGTGTGCTGAATGGGTCGAGCACATATGTGACGGTGTCACTACGTCCGATGTTGATGCTTCAGAAGGGTGAAGAGGTAGAGGACGAGACGCGACCGGTGAAGACGATTCCGAGTCACTTTTCCAAGGTGGTGGAGGCGGAAGAGCGCGATGTGTCCCGTGTGTTTGGACACGAAGATAAGGATGAACGGTATTTCAATATGGGTTCGCCGCTGGATATGGAGACGCCGGTGTGCATTAATCTTGACCGGTTTGTGGAGCGGAGTAATGGGATTTTCGGAAAGACGGGAACAGGGAAGTCCTTCTTGACGCGTCTGGTGCTCTGTGGGTTGATCAAACGGAAGAAGGCGGTGAATCTGGTTTTCGATATGCACAACGAATATGGGTTCAGGGCCAGGCAGGAAAAGGGCAAAGGTAAGGACAGTTTTGTGAAGGGTTTGAAGCAGCTGTTCGGGAACCAGGTGGCCCTGTTCTCACTGGATCCGGAGTCGACTCGCATGCGGGGACAGCAGCCGGATCACGAGGTCTACATTTCGTACGACCAGATCGCTGTTGAAGATGTCGTGGCGCTGCAGGATGAGCTTCAGCTCAATCCGACGGCAGCCGAGTCCGCGTATCTGGTCTACAATATGTATAAGGATGGATGGCTAAGGCAGCTGCTGTCTGTTGATGGACCGGATATCGAGCAGTTTGCTGAGGACCTGGGTGCGAACAAGAGTTCGCTTGCGGCGGTTCACCGGAAGCTGAAGCGAATTGAGAGTTTCCCTTTCATGGTGCCTCGCCAGGAAGGGCAGGATGCGGTAGACAAGATGATGGACTATATCGACCGGGGTATCCACATCGTTCTAGAGTTTGGGCGGCAGACGAGTATGCTGGCCTATCTCCTGGTGGCGAATATCATTTCGCGACGCATTCACGAGCAGTATGTGCGGAAGAGCGAGCT
>CAVOEZ010000043.1:0-12142 GCA_963694355.1 Latescibacteria bacterium UBA2968
GTCGAAAATCTCACAACGGAGACCGGTACCCGAAGCCATTTGCCGGACCCTATCCGCGAGCGCTGCAGGTGTCAGGTCATTCCCGGGGCTACAAGCGAGGTCTCGCGCCAGGCACGTGCCTTCAGCAATAATTTTCCCCGCGTTAGCTCCGCTTTCCAGAGCCTTCTCTGTGGAGGCGTCGAACTCGACAAGCGTGAGGTTACCGAGCGTCTGCAAATCCTCATCGGTCGACTTGTATTCGGTGAACGCGTAGGTGCCAAGGATCGATCCTTCAACCACACCCTGAGCGACCCCTCCCATGTCCAGTCCGCCGGTCCCGGCTCCGTGCAGAATGGTTCCCAACCGATTGACACCTAGCTCGCGTGCCTTTTTGGCCGCGGTTGCCGATACCTGGCGAACCCGGTCGATGCAAAACTTCTCTTTTTCACCCAGACCTACAAGGATCACTCGTGCAGAATTCAAGCCGTCGCCGGGATACAGTACTGAAATCTGATTGAATTTCCCTTTGAAATCGCCTCCGGAAATGAGTCTGCGGATGGCGCCGTTCAGAGCTGTGTCCACGGCACCCGTGGCTCCGGACGGCTCGGTTGTGCCTTCGAAGAGATTCACCACGATTGCGTCCGACTCGATATCTAGGATGTTTCCTATTTGTGTGCTGATTTCCATTGGTCGAGACTCCCAGGGGGAATGAGTGATTTGTTCAGTTCAAGAAGGGGTTGGTCATCTTCTCTACACCGATTGTGGAGAAGGGTCCGTGCCCGGGGTAGATCTTCGTGATATCCCCCAGAGGCAATATCTTCTCTTTGATGGAGCTCATCAGCAGTTCCATGTCCCCACCTTCAAGATCCGTGCGTCCGATGGAGCCGGCGAAGAGTGTATCACCCACAATTGCGTGACCGGGCCAGGTCAACGTGATATTGCCTGGACAGTGACCGGGCGTATGGAGTATCCCGAGCGATTCGTTGCCAAACTTGATCACATCGCCTTCCGCAAGATAACGGCTGATGGCTGGCGGTGGATCGGCTTCCATGCCCAACAGATTGGCGATTTCCTGGAGATGCTCAACCATCTCCTGATCGTGCTGATGGACAGCAAAGGGCGCGCCGGTCTTTTTAACCACCGTCCCTGCCCGGCCTATGTGATCGAAGTGGCCGTGAGTGGCTATCACTTCAACGATGCTGACTCCTTCGCTTTCTGCCATCTCGAGAATTCCTTCGGCGTTTTCACCTGGATCAATAATGATTCCTTCGTGGGTTTCTTCACACGCCAGCACAAAGCAATTGACTTGAAGGGGACCCACAACGAGTGAATTGAGTAACAATGACACCTCCATTTTTGAATGGATGATCGCGTTCTACCGACGCCAGAGCGTCTCTTGTTTCGCTACTGCAAAGATGGTCACAGCCTGGATAATGATCACGAGGTCCCTCGGGACATTGGCGGCAAGCTGCAGCCAGCGATCCGCATTTCTGAGCGCCCCGAAAAGCAGCGCAGCCGGGATCACCGCCAGTGGGTTGTTTCGCGCCAGCAAGGCAACTGCAATGCCGTCGAACCCGTAACCTGGTGAGAATTGTGCATAGAGCGTGTGGTGCACGCCGCAGATTTCCAAAGCACCGGCAATACCTGAGAGACCCCCGGCCAGCGTCATTGTGGAAATGATGACCCGCTGAGTAGGAATTCCGACCGTAGCAGACGTCTTGGGGCCAAGCCCGGTTGCCCGAATCTGAAACCCGGATGCTGTGCGGTAAAGCATCCACGCCAAAATGATACACAATGCGATTGCAATCAGAATGGCCAGACTGAGTTCGTAAGGAGGGATTCGCCAGAGTACGGGGAGGGTGGCTTGTCTTGCGATGTCATCTGTTCGTGCGGCACGATCATTCGACTTGAGCGGCCCATTCACGAAAAACTCCACAATCTGGATCACAATATAGTTCAGCATGATCGTGTTGATGACTTCGTGTACACCCTTTCTTGCCTTTAGCCATCCTGGTATGAATCCTACAATACCACCTGCTGCAACCGAAGCAAGAATCACCACAGGTTGATACAGATATGACGGAAGATTCAGATGCATTGTGCCAAGCCAGGCCGCTGCGAGCGCACCGGCATAAAGCTGGCCTTCGCCACCGATATTGAACAGACCGCACCGGAAGGCGATTGCAACAGAAAGACCTGTGATCATCAAGGGTACGGATTTGATCAATGTGCCGATCAGGTTGCTTCTGGTGCCGAAAGCCCCGTGGGCGAGGGTCTGCAGGACCAGAAGCGGATCCGCGCCAACCATGGCGGCAATCAGGAGTCCTGTGCCCAGAGCGATCGCCAGGGCGGAGACGGATCTGTAAACCGGCTTCATAGTCGCTCGTAAGGGGCTTCAGGTCTACCGGTCATCATCCGTCCCAATTCTGACACTTTGAAATTCTCTCGATCTTGTTCACCAACAATTTTTCCACGGAACAAAACAGCGATCCTGTGCGAGAGTTCCATCAGTTCTTCCAGATCTCCGGAGATCAGGAGAACGGCACCGTTACGGGAGGATACCTGTCTCAATTGTGAGTGTACAAACGCTTTGGCGTTGAGATCCAGGCCCCGCGATGGTTGCGCCGCGATCAGCAGATCCGGATTACCGGAGAGTTCCCTGGCGAGTACCGCCTTCTGCTGGTTTCCGCCGGAGAGACTTCCGACGGACTGCATGCAGCCATCTGCACGGATGTCGAAAGTACGCATCAGTACTTGTGCGAATGAATCCATTTCTTGCCGATCCAACCCAAGGGCGCCAGAAAATCTTTCGTGATTCCCCAGAATCAGATTGTCTCGCAGGGTCATCTGAGGAATGATCCCTTCTGCAAGTCGGTCTTCTGGAACAACCGCGATTCCCAGTTTGCGTCGATCCGGAGTCTCCAGTTCTGTGATGTCCCGCCCACGGAATTTCAATTTGCCCGCAGTTGCCCGAGAGGACCCCGTTATTGACCTCAGCAGTCTGTTCTGGCCGTTCCCTGCCACGCCCGCGATCCCAAGGATTTCCCCTTCGTACAGTTCAAGATTCAGGCCCCCCGGCTCGCCTGTTTCGCCCATACCCACCACAAGATTCTCTAATTTCAGGATCGGTGTTTTTCTATGATTCAGGGAAACATGGGACACCGTGGACGCTTGCCCAACTTCCCCAACAATGGCAGATACCAGGTCGCTGGCGTTCATGTTCTGGCTGGATAACCGGGACACAACGCTGCCGTTTCTCAGCACTGTGGCGCGATCTGCGTGGTCGAGGACTTCCTGGATTCGGTGTGTGACCAGCAGAACTGTTGTCCCTTCCTGCGAGAGTCCGTGCAGCCGATCGAAGAGTGCGACCGCTTCAGGTGGGGAAAGGGAAGAAGTGGGCTCGTCGAGGACAAGAACTTTTGCTTTTCGATAGAGGGCTTTGATGATCTCGAGCATTTGACGGTTCGATAGAGGCAACGATTCCGCGGGCCTATCCAACGGGAAATCGACTTCCAGCTTGTCTGCGAGTCGCTGAGTTTCGGAGATCGCTGCTTTTCGGTCGACAGATCCCCACCTGGAGACCGGTTCGCAACCCAGAATCACGTTCTCCCAACCGGTGAGTGTGGGCACCAGTGAGAAGTGCTGAGCCACAAGCCCGATTCCAGCCGCGAGGGCGGCATCAGGTTTCCCGGGGGGCATACGCAATCCCCGGACCCGGATATCGCCTGCATCCGGCTTTATGAGACCACAAAGGATGTGCATCAAGGTGGATTTTCCCGCACCATTCTCCCCAACGATGGCGTGAATCTCCCCTTCGGCTACTTCAAGATCGATCCGGTCATTCGCCAGTACCCGCCCGAATGATTTGGTGATTCCCTCTAAATGAATCGCAGAATTCATATCACTTTCCAGGTGTCACGGGTTGATTAGAACAGCAGATTACGTTACACTCCCCTGTCATTGATTGTCAAGACATGAATGGGATTTTTCAGCGAGGTAGGCCACACGATTTGGATACACCAACGCACGGACTAGCCGGCCGTTTGATCGCTCACTCGCTATGGCCCGGAGAGAAGGGATATGTAAACCTGGTGACGGTTGCGTCTATGCTTCCCGATCTGGATGTATTGGTTTCGGGCAGCGCCCTTGAAGGGCTCCAGACTCACCGGGGAATCACGCATTCATTTGTGGGGGCGGCACTCGGGGCACTTGCGTTGGGATGGATAGCGAAGCGGCTGTGGTTCCGCGAAAAGTCTCTTGGAGAAATCTACCTGGTCGCGCTTACAGGCTTCCTACTGCACATTGCTTTCGATCTGGTTACCTCATACGGGACCATGATATTCTCCCCCTTTTCGAATACGCGTGTTCACTTCGATGTGCTGTTCATCATAGATCCGTATCTGGACCTGTTGTTGATCGCAGGACTGGTTCTTGGCTGGCGATTCCTGGGCACCATGGGATACCGAATTGGCGCAGGTTGTCTCGTGTTGTTCCTGCTGTTCAACACTGGGATCACTGTAGCCGCCCTCCGGAGTCTGGATTATTGGGCGCATACGAAGGGATTCGATGCGGAGGAAGTGGCTGCGCTTCCACTGCCCTTCTCACCCCTTCACAGACGTGGCCTTGTGTTGTCCGAGGGCACCTACTACGACGTGCCGTTCGACCTGTTCTCAGGTGTTGGAGAGCAGGTGGAGAAGGAGCGATCTGCACTTTCCGTGGAGGCATTGCATCCTCTTTGGCGTATTCGTGCAGGTCGAATCTACAAATGGTTCGCACGATTTCCCATAGTTGAAGAAATA
Source organism: Latescibacteria bacterium UBA2968 (assembly GCA_963694355.1). Taxonomy (GTDB): domain Bacteria; phylum Latescibacterota; class UBA2968; order UBA2968. The sequence goes on from CAVOEZ010000043.1 coordinate 4,779, forward strand.
GGGAGTGAAAAGGGAACCACTTACGTGATCGAGGATCTGCGTTTCAAGATTCGAGATTCTGGATTGGGCTGGTTGGGGACACTTGCCATGAGGATGGCGCTGGACCATAACCCGAGGTTTCTGGAGCGCAGGATATTCACACTCACGGTGAATCTGAACGATGCAGGAGAGATAGCAGATGTGATATACGATGGTGGGTCGATCGACGTCCTTCGATAATTCGGTCGGGTGACCGGCTATCGAACCGCCGGCGCATCCGGTGGAAGATCCACCAGTTGAAATCTAATGGGCAGTGTCATCCAGACTGCTACACGCCGATCGTTTTGCATTGCGGGTATGAACGAGAATTGGTAGACGGCATCCAGGGCGGCCTGCTGAAACATGTTCGGCCCACGCAGCACGGAAGCAGTTTTGACCTGCCCATCTGATCCCACCGCAAATTTCACGAAGACGACACCTTCCATGCCAGCCAGCCTCGCCATTTCAGGGTAGACGGGTACGACATCCTTGATCAGTTTGGGCTCTTTGGAGACCGCCCAGAAATCGACGGTCTCCTCTTCCCAATCGATGTCCCGCACATCCGAGTCACTCACATTCAGATTGGCCAGGAAATCCAGGTCGATTTCTGGTTTGGCCACCGTGTCTTTTCGGGCGGTACCCTCTACAGACATTCTGGGTACTGGCTTCTCTATGGGTGGAAGTTTCTTGACCTGGCGCGTTTCTGGAATGTCCTCGATCATGATGATCAGTGGCTCACGGACGGCGGGAAAGGTCTGTGTCTGGAGTTCAGGAATAACCCAGGTCCCCAAGCCTATTGCGAGGGCGGAAAGGACCACCGAGAATCCGAATACTCTCGGATAGGCACGCTTGAGATCCACCTCCGGATTCTTGGTCCGGATAACAGTGGTGGTGATCCAGGGTCTGACGAAGGCACAAGCCATCCGTATCAATAGAGCTCCCAAGTTCCCTGTAGATTCCACAGAAAAACTCCCAGCACATCTGCATCAAGAGATACGTGTCCGGGAGTCTCTTTTGTCCATTCCTCCATCCAGGTTCTTAATCAATAATTTCTGCTGAAACCTTACCTAAATAAACCCCAAGTCCAGGCATCCGTCAAGACGACGAGAAACTGCGGGTCAGTATCCGTGGACGTAGTGTCCGCCACCGGGAAACCAGACGAGGTCCACCACAAACGAGCACCCAACGGCAAACACGTACCCCACGATCAGGCCGTATGCCACAGGCTTCACTTTCCGGTAAAGACTGATCCCCCCAAATTTCAAAATGAGCAGCTTTAACAGCCAGACGAGGAAGATGTCCAGAATGTAAATACTGACATACCATTCGAACATCAGCATCAGACCGAGAGGATGGATTGGCCACCAGGGAAGTCGGGCCTGCAAGAATGTAATTAGAGCGGCCACTACCCCGCCAAGCACCCAGATGCCGATTTTTCCCGGATCAGTTACCGAAGTGTCTGTTTTGGCTACCAGGGAGACCATGCCGTTATACAATCCCTGGGGTGCGCCCACCAGCGACCAGGTGCGGAAAGTGCCGCCGCCTTCTGTATAACAAAGCCATATGGCATAGACCGAGGCAGAGATGAGACCTACCAGGGACGAGATCAGGATAAGGGAACCGGTGCTGCGACCTGACCCAATGAGTTTAAACACGTGCGGAAGGGCCGGAGGAATTCGCCACCCCGCAAGCACTCGCCATCCGATGAGTCGGGAAGCGACCAGAGTCGAGTTGTTCATCCCCGTGGTGCCGGTGAGGATTTCAGGGATCTCCTGAGACCAGTGCGGCCACAAGTAGGCGAAGCCACTCGCAGCGAGGTATTTCATTGCGGCGAAGATGCTTGCCCAGAACAGAAACAGCCATCCCATGGCTATCGCGAGGCTATAGCCGGAGGCTTGCAACCAGAATATCATGTAACCGGCACCAAACAGAATCGAAAGGGTGGCCCCTCTGGCGGACAGGACCGAAGCCACGGATTTTGAAGGGTCCACAGGAATTCGAACCTGTCGCCAGAATTGTTTGAGGTGGTCTCTCGCGGCCCACAACGCCCAGAACACCAAACCCAACATCACGCCGTGACTGAAGGTACTGAAGATCTCTCCCGCCTTGGCTTCCTGACCCGCCATGCCCACAGTGAACCCGACTCTGTTCATAGCGTATGTGATGACCTGCCCAAAAATGTGCATCGACCAGAGGCTGAAGAGGATGTTCAGATCGCAAAGGAATGTGAACCCGATCACGGTCGGCAGCAACCTGTATGAAAAAGCCCATATCAAATATCGCGGGATCTCCGTTCGCCGGCTGCCCAGGGGATCGAATATCGCGAGTCTCGGAAATGCTGGAACCCAGTACGCGATGATGTTCCACAGGATTGGAATGGCCGCAATTGCGAAGCCCACCCAGAAGAGCCGTTCTTTAACAAATGGCGGCCACCCTTTTTTGCGATCGAATCCTTCGGTGAGGTCTAGCGTAACCTCTGCCAGCGGGTAGGTAAGGCGTTCGTGTTCTGCCCATTGTTTCTGGAATATGGCGGTGATGCCAAGACCGATGCCCGTCATGGCGAGAGCCGCCGATCCTGCCCAGAAGACTGGCGCCAACCAGGATCCCCACGGCAAAGCGGCCCCGTCGGGCAGACCCAGATAAAAAGATTCAACAACTCCTGAATAGTTTGCAGGAAACATCCACCAGGGCAAATGGTCGAAAATGAGTTCCTTCCAGCGGTTTTCCGGAGACGCGAAATATCTGGGCGCAGCCATAGCGCCAATCCACTGGGTGATCCAGTTGTACCCGGTAAAGGAGGCGCCGATCCAGAGGCTGCACAGCATCACGCGGAGTTCGCGGCTGTTGAAGGAAAGTTTGGGAAAAATACGTTTTACGAGGGCATTCCCGAGCAGCCAGATCACAAAAGGAAGCAGCACGGCCAGAGGCAGGTTGGACATGGCCATATGTGCCGAACGGGTCCTGAATTCGAGGTAAGTGGTGGCCACACAGGTGAAGATCAGGACGCATCCGATCCAGAGGATCGAAGAGATGCGGACGGGGTCAGACGGATTCGACCCGGATACAGCTTTCAATGATTGGGGTGAATGAGCCATAGGGTTATTTCATTTCTCTGCGGTGGTACTACGGACGTTCCGGATATCGTCGCACGGAGTCAGTGGGTCTTTGTGCTGGTGATTCTTTTTTGAATGGCGTCTTTAGATACTGTTTGGCTTCTTTGCGGGTAGCCCAGACATCCTCCTTCTTTCTGGCCAGTCGATAATTCCGGATGGCTTCCTGTCTGTTGCCTTCCAAATCGGCCAGTTTGCCCAGGATAAGGTGTGCAGGACCCAGCAGCCAGCTCTTCTTGTGGGCGCTTTCCACGTACAGAAGCATCTTGGCTTCCGCGTGACCCAGACTGCCACCAAGATAATAGCCATATCCTTCGATAAAGTGCAATTTGGTCTTAACCCATGGAACCAGGGTCCAGTTGCGCTCCTCCGACAAGTTTCTGATGGATATTGACGAATCGACGAGAGCGGAACGGTATGCGGGATCTCCTTTGACCGTTAAGGCGAAGATGGCATCCAGATACCGGATCCTGTAATCCAGGCTGTTGGGATATTGTTGGTGAAGCTGGAGAAATCTGCGGCGCGCGTCTTCATAGTTTTTCTCATAATACAGCTCGATAAATGCCCTGGCCGACACGGCGTGCTGACGTGTATACGTACCTTTCTGTGCGATCCATTCCAGTTGCTGCAATCCGCGTTCCCGATCTCCGGTAGGCAATGACAGAAGCCGGCCGACCATGCGAAGGAACCGGGGCTGACGAGCGGTGATATAGTCTGAAAGCGCCAGACCGAAGTAGGCATCCACAAGCCCCGGATCCAGGCGGGTCGCTTCCTTAAGGTAATCCCTGCTTTCGAGCCCATCTATTACGCCTTCCAAAGCGCTTCCACGCATCAGTGCCAGTCCCGATCGAAGGGCGTATGCACTTCCGAGCCAGAAGTACATTTCTGCACTTTCGCCCTGGTGCTTCATGAGGGACTTAGCCCGTTTTATCGCCTGCTTGATCAGATTCCTGATTTCATCGTCGTTCTTGATTGCGTCCTCGAGTATGAGACTCTCATCCCAGTAGGCCATTGCTCGACCGAGATATCCTTCCGGTCTCAGAGGCTTATTCGTAATCAGCGAGTCGAACAAAGCGTGGGAAGCTGCGTAATCTTCGTTGAGAAAGTAGTCGATACCTGTACGTGAGGCTCGCTCCAGTGCCTGATCTGCGATGGCATTGTCGGAGCCCAGGTGACTCAGGAATATGATAGGGAGGATTACGCAGGAAACGCGCAGGAGGAAGGTGTTGACTTTGCAGAGCAACAGGGACCTTTCAGAGGAAGGCATCGGATATTCGTCAATGCAAATCCGGACTTTCGTTCCACCCAAGTATTTTCTCGCACCAATGTGCCGTGGACAGCAGTGGTGCTTCGGACAGGGGTGGCCCCACAAGCTGTATGGCTGCGGGAAGACCGGACGGTGTGAGTTCCACAGGAAGGGATACGGTGGGTAAACCGGCATAACTCCAGGGGCTGTTGAATGCCGGATCGCCTGTGGAGTCGAGGGTTGCAAGGGCAGGCGTGCGTGTGGCGGGTGTGAGCAGGATGTCGACATTCTGAAATGCAGATTGGATATCCAATTTGTAGTCGATTTGATGTCGTCTGGCTTTCGCGTACGTCACAGCTGAGGCGGCCAACCCCTCCTCCACCAGTGACCTCAGGCCCGGAGGGTATTCCTTTTTGTGTTGCCGGAACAGGTCATCGTGGTAGGCCGCACCTTCGCAGACCATGATGGTTCGATGAGATTGATGGAGGCTGTCAAAGCTTTTCGGCAAGTCCACTTCTACAAATTCAGCCCCGCCTGTTCTCAGAAGGGCCATTGCATTTTCGGTTGCGCTGGTCATGCTGTCATCTGCATGGGCGTAGAAATATTCCTTTATCAGTCCTATGCGCGGAGGCCGAGACAGTGGCTCCGGAAGATATCGCAGAGGTGGATCGCTCAAGCTTAACGAATCGCTGGGATCGTGCCCGGCAATCACCTGGAGGATGATTGCTGCATCCTCTACGGATCTGGCCAAGGGTCCAGGGTGATCCAGATTGAAGCTAACAGGCACCACGCCGTGAACACTCACCCTGCCGAGTGTTGGTTTCAGACCGACAATTCCACAGAAAGCCGCCGGACGGGTGATCGATCCGCCTGTCTGAGATCCCATGGCTGCAAGACACATGCCCGATGCCACCGCAGCAGCCGACCCGCTGCTGGATCCCCCGGGGGTGTGTCCGATGTTCCACGGATTGCAGGTTTCTGCGGGGTCAAAACACGCGAAGGGTGTGGTTATGGTCTTGCCCAGGATTACCGCGCCGGCTTTGCGCAATCGGGAAACGAGGGTGGCATCGAATTCGGGGATGAAATCTTTCAGGATTGACGAACCGGCGGTATTGGGCAAGCCCGCCACGTACATGATGTCTTTGATTCCGATGGGAATGCCGTGCAGGGGGCTCCGCGGCGTTCCACCGGCGAGTTCCTTTTCGAGGCGACCGGCCTGTGCGACAGCCCCTTCCCGATCCAGGAAGGCCCAGGCTTTGATGCGATCTTCAAGTGCGTCGATGCGATCCAGGCAGGCCTTCAAGAGGGTTTTGGGAGAGAGATTTCCAGAGGCGATCTCTCTCGATGCGGCTGCAATCGTCAGGTTATTCGGCATGGGTGTTCTGCTCCTCCAGTTTCTGCCTGACTGCGTGTGCGAATTCTCTCGCCATCTGGCGTGAAGTAAGCTTGATCACACTTCCTCTTAGGGGTCTCAAAGACTTATTTTTACTTCCCTGCCCTGTTTCTGGCTTCTGTAGATGCCATCCAGGATGGCCATCACTTGAAGAGATTGCTCTGCCGGGACCGGCGAAGGTCCACCACTGGCAACGGCCTGCGCAAATTCGACGCACTCCTGTGCGTGGGCTTCCAAACGGTCCTTGCGGTTTTTCAGTTCTCTGTTGTAGTGCTGCTTTGTCTTGTGATTCGATTCATAGAATTCACACTTTGGCCAGTGACTCCCGCCCTTTGTCCCGTAAAGCCACATCTGCATGTCTTCGCCCATCGTATCGTGGTGGAGCAGCCAGCTGACTTCGAGAACAAGCGTCGCACCATTTTCGAATCTTACGAAGGCGGCTGCAAAGTCCTCCACATCGAAACTTTTGGGGATTGCGCCTCCCATGCCGCTGAATGCACTCTTCTGATGTGCAATTTCCGCACGCGCCACTCCGGATACTGCCGCCGGCGCCGGATTCCCCATGAACCAGAGCGTCAGATCCAGAATGTGCACACCGATGTCGATGCAGGGCCCGCCACCGCTATGTTTTTTCTGAATAAATCCCGCCCGTGTTGGCGCCCCCGATCGACGGAGCATCCAGCTGCGTGCGTGGTAGATATCTCCGAGTACTCCGGTATCCAGTTCTGATTTCATGGCCTTAGCGCTGCCTCCAAATCTGAAATGCTGGGCAGTCATCAAGAGCTTTCCAGACTTGTCCCTGGCCGCAATCATTTTCTTCACCAACGCCGGGGTAGGCGCAAGCGGTTTTTCGCAGATGACGTGTTTGCCGGCGTTCAGAGCGGCGATTGCCAGCGGTGCATGATAATTGTTTGGCGTGCATATGTCGATAATGTCGATATCCGGATCCCTGAAAAGGTCTTTCGGATCCGTGACGAGTCGTTCAACGCCGTTCTTTTCTCCCCAGGCTTTCAAAGCCTTGCTGCTGATATCGCTGCCAGCAACAAGCTCGGCTTCCTCGGAGGCGTTCCACCCCGGTATGTGACTGCCTGCGATGCCTCCCACACCTACGATTCCGACTTTCAATGTTTTTGCCATTTCAGACTCCATTTTCAGATGAATGAACCGACCAGGGCTAGGCGCCGAGAAGGCCGGGTTGACACTGGATTGTGATCGTTTCTCCATAACAGGTCCGAAGATAATACAGAAACTCAATCGGGTCCAGCGGAGGGGTTCCAATTTGGGTTTGAACACTCAAAATCCTGTCCTTCACTGCAGGCACACCACAACATATTGTGACATGATTCGGGTTTGTGATATTCTTGTTGACTTAAGAAAAACAAAGGCTTATGTTCTTTTCACGCTGCAGAAAACCTGGAGGTGACCCCACCCTCAGGAAGGGCCGAGTCGATTCCCTGTCGACATCTATTGGTCCGCTCTTTTGCCCCAAAATACCCGGTTCAAGATCACGATTCTCCCCCTGCTTCAGTTGATTTTTGCAAGGTGAAGGATTGCCTTGATTTCTCGACTATATTCTTGTTTGCTCCAGAAAAGAATG
>CAVOEZ010000044.1:0-12135 GCA_963694355.1 Latescibacteria bacterium UBA2968
TCGCAAGGTTGACTCCGAGACCGGAATTATTTCTACGGTGGCAGGCAATGGATCGCTGGGATACTCCGGAGATGGTGGCCCGGCGACCGATGCCGGCCTGTATGATCTCAGAGATATTTTTGTAGACCGAAAGGGTCAGCTGTATATAGTCGACGGGAATCGCGTCCGAAAAGTGGACCCGGCTACCGGCATCATTAACACTGTTGCGGGTGGCGCAGGTCCCGGTTCGCCTCTGGGCGACGGTGGGCCGGCCACGCTTGCAAGACTCTCTGCCGAGACCGTTTTTGTGGATCAACGGGGGAACATGTTTATCTCGGATTCGGACAGGGTTCGCAAAGTGGACGGCAAGACCGGAATCATTACCACAGTAGCAGGAACAGGTGAACTTCGAGGCTTTCTAGGTGATGGCGGCCCTGCCACAGATGCCAGCATTGGCGCCGAAGGCATTTTCATGGATCGCCAGGGAGATTTCTTTCTCGCGGACAAGATCAACAATCGGGTACGCAAGATCGAGGGGCTTGGAGAACCTGCCCTATCCGAAGAAGAAATCGCAGGAATAGAAGGATCGGATTTCGATGGAGATGGAGAGGTCGGCTTTGGAGACTTTGTGCGATTCGCCACGAGTTTCGGGAAAAATTTAGGCGATTCGGGATACAGCGCACAGTTCGATCTGGATGGCAACGGCTCGGTCAGTCTCTCAGATTTCTTGAGATTTGTGAGTGTTTACGGGAAGTCTTTTTAGTGCAATACGCTGGATAACAGTCGGGACCACCGGCATATATCAATTGCAGGTCCATCAGGTCGGGTTCACCTGGGGGAATAGATGTTCAGGACGATCACCATCAGTAGGCTTCTACTCACTCTGTGCATACAATTGGCACTTGGAGATGTAACCCCGTCCAACGCTGCCGGAGGCAATGTTGTCAGTTTGGGTGGCGGCACGGCCTGGAATGCACCTCTGGGTGTTACGGGAAATTCGCTTGGAGGGATTTACATTGCGGATTCCGGGAGCAACCAGATCCACCTTGTAGATGTGGCGGCCGGACTCCGGTTCCACATTGCGGGTGATGGCCGAGTTGGGTACACGGGTGACGGCAGTCTCGCGACCGGAGTGGCCATGAACGGTCCTGCCGGTATTGCTGTGGATGGAAGCGGACACCTGTATGTTGCCGACAGAGATAACCATCGCGTCAGAGTCATAGATGCTCAAACGGGCGTGATCAGTACAGTTTCCGGTTCGGGACGCGCTGGGTATTCCGGAGATGGCAGCCAGGCCACCGATGCTCGTTTGAATACACCTCTGGATGTGTTCGTAGACCGAGAAGGCGACCTTTATATTGCCGATACGGCGAACAACCGGATTCGGAGGGTGAACGGGAAGACGGGCACGATCGAGTCCATTGTGGGTTCAGGTCGAATCGGTCAGTCTTTTGGCAGTTTCGGTGGAGACGGTGGGCAGGGCTCTCTTGCCCTTTTGAGGGTCCCTTCTGCGGTTTTTGTGGATGATGACGGAAACCTGCTCATTGCAGATTCCGGAAATAACCGCATAAGGAGAGTTGAAGCCGAGACCGGAATCATCAATACGATTGCAGGAGTGGGCACAGGTGGGTTCGGAGGAGACGGTGGGCTGGCTACAGAGGCCCGTTTGAGTTTTCCGTCGGGAATGTTCCTCGATTCTGATGGACACCTGTTTGTTGCAGATATGAGAAATCACCGAATCCGGAAGATTGATTCGGCCGGCATCATATCCACGGTAGCCGGAAGCGGAAATCCCGGATTTTCTGGCGACGGTGGGGCCGCCCTCGGTGCAGATTTCAACAGTCCTTCGAACGTCCATGTCGATGGCGGGGGCCACTTGTATGTGGCCGATTCGGGAAACAACAGGATACGCCGAATTTCATATGCTGGCGCACCTACCGTTTTGACGCCAGGTGAGTTCTCTGTTGGTTCAGGATTGGTGCCTCCATTTGTAGTCACCTCCTGGCCGGTGAATGGTGCAGTCAATATTGACCCCACCGTGATCGAAAAACAAGGTGTGAGTATCCTGTTCAGCGAGGCAATCAATCCGGATTTCCTCCAGATTCGGATAGAGGCTGGGACCTCTGCCATGATCTGGAACGCGACCTGGTCGAAAGGCCATTCGCAGCTGGATCTGTCCATCAGCACGAGGGTGGACTTCGGTGGATCTTACACTGTATTCCTGTCGGGGATTTTTGACAACTATGGCAATTCGGCCAATGACGTGTCGCTGCGTTTCGATACCAGACCAAGCTTCCCGCAGATCGTGCAGGGAACCATTCGGACGATTGCCGGGAGAGGTGTCCCTGGCTTTGGGGGTGATGGTGGCCCAGCCAGTGAGATGATGATTCATTCTCCATCGAATATTTTTGTGGATGGAGACGGGAACATGTACATCGTCGATACCGGGAACAATCGCATTCGCAAGGTGAACGCCTCCACCGGCCGTACAAATACGGTTGCCGGTAATGGAGCGGCGAAAATTGCCGGCAGCATTGTGGCCACTGGCGCACGGCTGGATCACCCAAACGGAATTTTTGTAAGCCCGAACGGGAAGATCTATATCGCGGATCAGGAAAACAACCAGGTCCAGCTGGTTGATGCTACCGGAACGATGACGACCGTTGCGGGAAATGGAGCAGCTGGATACTCGGGCGACGGTGGCGCGGCCACCTCGGCGAGTTTGAACGGGCCCTCCGATGTGGTCCTGGACAACAACGGAAATCTCTATATTAGCGACAAGCGGAATGCAAGGGTCCGAATGGTCGATCCGAGCGGCAGGATCTCCACGGTTGCCGGAGATGGTATACTGGGATACTCTGGAGACGGAGGTCCTGCTATTTCAGCCGGACTTGCGGACCTCAAGGGGATTACGGTGGACGCTTCCGGAGATCTCTATCTGGCAGATGGCGGCAGGGTCCGCAAAGTGGAGAAGCGCTCGGGGGTGATCACCACAGTGGCCGGAGGCGGAAACCTGGGCTCCGGTCTGGGTGATGGGGGACCCGCCATTGTTGCACGGCTGCTCCCGGAAGATGTGGAGGTGGATCAGGAAGGCAACCTTTATATATCCGATCTGGGGAGAATTCGCAGAGTAGACGCCGTCTGGGGGACCATTACATCGGTGGCGGGTTCGGGCAGATTGAACGGTTTTACCGGTGATGGGGGGCCGGCTCTGGATGCGAGTTTCAGCGCTTCCGGTATTTTTCTGGATGGCAAGACCGGCGATCTGTTTGTTGCAGACAAGCTGAATCACCGGATACGAAGGATCGATCAACTGGCGGTACCCAATCTGGACGATACTGTCGTGGATGGAGGGGCGAACCCGGACCCGGCGGCTCCTGAGGTCGCTGCGATTCAGGCCTCCGATTTCAACGGGAACGGGAAGGTCGACTTCAGTGATTTCATCGACCTGGTATTGAATTTCGGGTTAAATGAGACTGACCTGGCCTTCAATGCCATGTTCGATCTCGATGGCAATGGTGCAATCGGGTTCTCAGACTTTGTTCGTTTCGTCCGGGTCTATGGGAAATCTACAACGGGGTAATGCACGTTTAGCCAGAGTCACGGTACAATTCATTTATTTCCTGTTTTATTCAGTAACTTTCTCTCGTGATTCAAGTGATTGGGTCAACAGCCGGGAGAAGGACAGGTTGTCCGGACATGTTTCTACGGCGCCCGATCGTAATCGGGATTATCAGTCTTGCGTTTACAGTCATTTCTCTTGCTGAGGCTATGGATCGAGTTGGCACGGCAGGCGGTCATTTTCTCAGTCAGTTTCCTCAGCAGGCCATTGTATCCGGGGGGCCCGGAAAAGACGGAATTCCTGCCCTGACCGATCCCATATTCGTAGATCCGGATCACGAGGGCGCAGGCTATCTGAGTGAAGCGGATCTTGTTCTGGGTGTGGCCATCAATGGAGAGGCCAGAGCGTATCCGCACAATATCGGATGGTGGCATGAGATCGTCAATGACGTCGTAGGTGGACAGCCGATAATCGTGTCATTTTGCCCCCTGACAGGAACGGGGATGGTTTTTAACGGCCTGGGTTCTACCGGTGATCGAATAACCGCCGGAGTATCCGGGCTTTTGTTTAACAACAATCTGATCATGTATGACAGGCGTGATAACCGGACCTTGTATCCACAGATGATATCAAGAGGTATACAGGGCCCCCGGGAGGGTGAAGAACTGAGTTTGATGCCGGTAATAGAGACTACCTGGGGATACTGGAAGGACCTCTACCCTGACACAAAGGTCATCAGTGGCCAAACAGGAGTCTATTTTCAGGAGCAGTACGAGTTTTACCCCTACAGAAGTGGTGGGTCTGACTACAGGCAGGACGATACGTATATCCTTTTCCAATCCACACCCGAGGCTGAAGACAACCCAACGCGGGAATTGTATGATGCCAAGTCTGTGACACTGGGTGTTCGGTTCGGTGAAATTGCCAATGCATATCCATTTGGCGAATTAGGCGACCGAGCAGTGATTAACGATACCGTGTCGGAGCGTGACCTGGTTGTGGTCTGGTGGGCTCCTGCACGTCTGGCAATTCTATTTTCGAGAGTTGTGGGTGGTCGTTCATTGACCTTTTCGATGGCGTCTGAAAGCGACGGTGTCAACCCATTCTTTCTGCAAGACGCGGAGACTGGAACGCTCTGGAATCTCAAGGGTGAGGCGATTTCTGGAACACTCGTGGGAGAGAGACTGATTCAGGTGCCTGCGCACAACGCATTCTGGTTCGCCTGGGCGACTTTCTGGCAGAATACCGGGATTCGAACCGTCGATACGATTGAGATCGGCGCCGCACAGGTAAGCAAATCCTCAGATTTCAATTCGGATGGAAAAGTTGACTTCGCGGACTTTGTGGAATTTGCAGGGCGCTTTGGGTCTAACGAGGCAGACACGGACTTCGACATTCGTTTTGATCTGAACGAAAACGGAAAGGTTGATTTCACAGATTTCGTGGCATTTGCACAGGCCTACGGTATTTAGGTTTGCAGGCGCTTAAGCGAAGGTAATTTGATGCCAGGCGAAGATCCGTTTGTCAGGGAGGGATGGATGGAATTACAGGAGGTGCTCAGCTCTAGAAGAACCATATTCAGATTCAAACCAGAACCCGTGCCGAATGAAGTGCTTGAGAAACTGTTCTCCTTTGGCGTGTGGGCTCCGAACCATCATACAACCGAGCCATGGCGATTCGTGGTGCTGGGAAAGGAAACAAAGGAGACTTTGGGAAAGCGCTACGGCGAAATCCAGATGGGTAAAGCGCCGGAACACGTTGACGATGACAACCGAGCGATCCTGGGCGAGAAGGGCTATTCGAAATTCATGTCCAAGCCCACCATTGTTGCTGTTTCATGCCTTCAGGAGGGTGACAAACAAGCCAAACGGGAAGACTTTGCTGCAACGTGCTGCGCAATGCAGAATGTGCAGTTGGCCGCATGGGAAGCGGGAGTCGGCATGCAGTGGAGCACAGGACCCATTAGTTTGGAGCCGCAGACCTACAGTCTCCTGGGAATCGACCCGGAGCGAGCGTATATCATCGGATTCTTCTATATGGGATTTCCCGAAGAGATACCGAAAGTCACCAGAAAATCCATTGGCGAGGTGATGCGGTGGACGGCTTGATCTTATGACACACTAACTGAAGACCAAGAAGCAACGAGTTGTTGAGAGTGGCCCTGGTGTGATCCAGGGTCTCTTTCATATCTGGGTCCGGATTTAACTATGGCGCAATCCATGAAGTGGTCGGAGGTTTCCACGGCTACACGCTCGACGTGGAGAATGTGGTTCGAGGCGAATAGGGGATTGTGGAAAAGGGGCACGATGCGTCGTGCCCGTACGGTGGAGGCGAGTTGCCGATGGGATTTGATCCGAAGAGGCACCACCGACGGTCAATTCGGTTGAAGGGATACGACTACTCTCAGCCTGGGGCATATTTTTTGACGATTTGCACCTATCGTAGTGTTGATCTTTTTGGCCGTGTGAAAAAGGGGAGGGTGGTAAAAAGTCAACACGGAAAGATTGCTGCAGATGAGTGGATTCGAACGGCAAAAATGAGGACAAATGTAGAATTGGATGTCTACGTCGTTATGCCGAATCATTTTCACGGAATTATGGTTCTGACCGAGAACCACGTTGAGATTGGGGGCAGGACGCGTCGTGCCCAAACGGACGAATCAGAGCGATTTGGCAAACCCAGGTGTGGCTCGTTGCCGACCATTGTACGTGCGTTCAAGGCGGCAGTCACAAAACGCGTTAATCGACACCGTGGGACACCTGGATTCCCAGTGTGGCAACGTAACTATTACGAACATATTGTCAGGGATGATGACGAACTGGATGCGATCCGGAAGTACATTACCGAGAACCCGGTGTGTGCGTATAATCCCCAGGGCGTTCGATGGTAGGGGCACGACGCGTCGTGCCCCTACTACAACGTGCACGTTGTCAGGGATGATGACGACCTGAATGCGATCCGGAGGTACATAACCGAAAACCCGGCATGTGCGTATCACCGTCAGGGTGTTCGATGGTAGGGGCAGGACGCGTCCTGCCCCTACGGCGGTCGACCAGGCCGATCTCGTCTCGCCACGATCAGCCGTCAATGAACAAGGATTTTTCAGTCGAGGGTATGATGCCTGCGGATTCCGCTCGCGAAATCAGATCCTGGATTGCGGCTTCACCGTCCGGACCGTAATCCAGAGTGTAGTTATTGACGTACAGGTCGATGTGCTGCTGCATAACTGCCTCATCCATTTCCTGAGCGTGTTCCTTAATATAGGATCGCACAGTTTCAGGGTTGGCGTGTGCAAACTCGACGCTCGCCTTCAAGGCCTGATCGATTTCCTGTATTCTGGGTTTGCCAAGGTCCCTGCGAGCAAGGATCCCTCCCAGCGGTATCGGGTGACCGGTTTCATGCTCCCACCATTCTCCGAGGTCAATGACCTTGTGGAGCCCGTAGTCCGGATATGTGAACCGACTTTCGTGGATAATGAGGCCGGCCTGGACATCTCCCTTTTGAGTGGCTTGAAGGATTTCGTGGAAAGGCAAGACGACCAGGTTTTCGAGCTGTGGATTGAACAGGCGCAGCAGGAGCGCCGCAGTAGTTAGTTTGCCCGGGATGGCAATAGTTGATCCGGTGAGGTCGTGAGGGTCGAGAGGACTTGCCGATATGACCAGTGGCCCGCACCCCCGGCCCAGCGCCCCCCCCGAATGAAGCAGACAATATCGATCACGCAGGTGCGCCAACGCGTGAAAAGAAATTTTAGTGACGTCCAGTTTGCCATCGAGTGCCAGACTGTTAAGGGTCTCTATATCCTCGAGGACCTCAACGAATTCGGGCGCATTCCGGATGCAGTTGTGAACGAGTCCATAGAATATGTATGTGTCGTTTGGGCAGGGCGAATAGCCAAGGGAATGGGACATTTAGATACCAATTCAAGTGTCGAGTGTCGAACTACGAGCTGCGATCTGCTGGCAAATTCTCAATCAGGGTTGTCGCTGCAGATTGCGCCGCAAGGGATGCTCCTTTGAGGTCCCACTTTTTGCGATCGCGATTCTCTACTGCGTTGCTGATGCCGCGGAGTTCAAGAAACGGAATTTTGTAGAGTTTGCAGATTTGGGCGGCGGCGGCCCCCTCCATGTTCTCACAGATAGCGCCAAAGCGCTCTGCCAGTTCGTTTCCCGCGGACGCGAGTCCGGAACACTGCTCGACAGTTACGAATGGTCCCGAGTGGATGTTGATTTCCTGGAATTTTTCCTGGACGATCTCCAACGCGCAAGAAACAAGGTCGGTGTCGATCGGAAATGTGTTGAAATAGGCCCTGTCAGACTGCAGGAGCGGAATATCGATCGCTTCGGCCGACTGCCACCCCTCCTGAGTGATCACACCCAAATTACCGTAGGACTCGGAGGTGGCGATGGCGATGTCGCCAATTTTCAAAGATGAGGAGAGATACGCACCGCCAACTCCGATTTGCACGACCATATCTGGTTTCTTGTCGTGGATGGCGACAGTGAGCGCCTGGGCAGTGTTTGCGACACCGATACCGGCTTCCAAAAGGGTCACCGTCCTGTCTCCGACGGCGCCTACAGTGCGATTCCGGTGACCGATCATTTCTGTTCTAGGGTTCGAGAGGGCGTTAGACAATGCTTCCTGCTCGAATTCTGTGGCGGTTAAGATTAAGATGAAATTGTACCTATCAGAAGTCGTGTATTTGGGAGAAAACAGGGCTGCTAGGGATATAAGTATCCGGGTCTCAGGTTAGGGTTTGAGCCAGAGATGTGAATATGGTGAACGATACGGTCCTGATCAAAACAAGAATGGGGGGTCACAACCGGGGGGCCCAGGCCTGCTAGACCTGCACTATTTCTAGGGGATCGGTACACCAAGTTCTTCGGCGAGGTTCTCCATTTCCGTGATGTGACCTTCGAACATCGGAATCCCGTCGACCACATATTGTTCTCGCTTGATCCACTCCGGTTCTCCAGGATAATAAATCCGATCGACCCCGGGTGCTCGCCTGGCGTTGCGAATGGTGTTCAGTTTTGCGGCCACTTCAGATTTGAAGACGTCCGGGTCGGAGAACGTTTTGATATCGATGGCGATGAATAGGTGGCCAAATTTTTCGATGTCTTCAAGACCAGCACCTGTGAGCATGCCACCGATGCAATGCATGATAATGGAAAGCCCCGATCCTTTGGGCCCAAGCGGAACAACCGTTTTCGCCAGGGCGGGATCGTCCGTTGGTTCTCCATCTTCGGTGATGCCCCACCCGATGGGGATCCGCTCTCCTTTCATTTTCGCCAGGCCGATTTTTCCCGCAGCCACAACACCCGTAGCCATATCCAGGATGATCGGATTTTCTGTCCCAGCCGGTACGCCGTAGGCAAACGGTGCGTTTCCGATTACAGCATCGATGCTGCCGAAGGCCGCCATATTTCCCATCTGCTTTCGGGCGCCAGAGGTATTAAAGCCCACCATGTCGGCCTGTGCTGCCATGTTTGCATAATAACCCGACGCGCCGTAGTGATTCGAGTTGAACGCCGCGCCAAATGCCACACCGGCATTCTTTGCCTTTTCAATTACCCGGGCCATCACACTGTGAGCGACGACCTGACCAAGCCCGTTATCGCCGTCGACGTGAATGTAGGCACCACCCTCTCTCACAGTACGGAGATTTGCTACAGGGTTGACCTCGCCTTTCTGAATCTGCCGGATATAGCCCACAATGGCGAACGTGCCGTGTGTGTGGACACCCTTGAGGTCGGCTTCCACCTGTATACGTGCCGTGGTCTTTGCGTCAACTTCAGGTACGCCTGAGGCTTGAAGGAGGTTGGTAGAGGCCTCCTCGAGATCCGTGTGAGATATTGTTCTTATTTTGGAGTTCATTTCTTGACTGTAAAGTTCCTAACGACGGCGATTTACCCAGGAGCGGTCTGTACGAAAGCCACGGTAATGTTTTAAAGGTGATGGACAACGGTGATTACTCTAGTGCCTGGAATAGCAAGTGGCTGAATTACGAGGGCGATTCGTTTCCAGTATTCCGAAGGGTGAACAAGATAGCTTTCGTCCTTGATGGTGACAACTGATTTTCAGCCCATGGCCTGGAGACAGGCGATGGCCGATACGGCAACGATGTCGTCTACCGTTGCGCCTCGCGACAGGTCGTTCAGTGGATACCTGAAGCCCTGCATAACAGGTCCAATGGCCTGTGCGCCCGCGAGATATTGCGTGAGTTTGTAAGCGATGTTCCCCGAGTCCAGATCCGGAAAAATAAGGACATTTGCCGTGCCGCCCACTGGTGAGTCCGGACATTTCGTTTGCGCCACCTGTGGGGAGAGCGCGGAATCCGCCTGGAGTTCACCGTCGATACAGATGTTTGGAGCAAGGAGACGCGCCTGGCGGACGGCCTCCTGAACCTTTTGCACACGCGGGTGATTGGCGCTCCCGTGGGTGGAGAAGGAGAGGAACGCAACTCTGGGTTCTATCGCGAGCAGCTTCCGTGCGTTCCGAGCGGTGGTGATGGCGATTTGGGCGAGTTCCTCCGGGTTGGGGTCGATCGCAACCGCAGCATCGGAATAGACTAGCGTTCGAGGCGGTGCGCCAGGAATTACCATAATGAAAAAGCTGGATGGAAGGGTGACCCCTTCTGCATACCCGATGGCGAGCGCACCGGCCGAGATCACCTGGGAGGTGGGTTTCGTGATCCCCGCAACCATCGCGTCTGCATCTTGTTCACGAACCATCATAGCCCCATAGTAAAGAGGTCGATGGATCAACCTGGCGGCAGCAAGTGGTGTTACGCCACTTCTTCTACTTGAGTATGCTTCGCTATACGCCTCTGCCCTGGAAGATTCCAACGGGGAGATATGTGTGAGCCCACCGGCATTCGCATAGGGATTGGTAGAAAGGACGATTGGGCGTGCGATCCCTTCTTCGGCCAGGCGGTGTGCGGCCTCGATTATCCTGGGGTCGTCTCCTTCGGGGAAGACAACCCTTCTGGGATTCTTTTTTGCGCTGGCTATGAAACTGGCGATATGGTCCATATGCAAGGGAAAGAGCCGTACCCCACGGAGATACGGTTCCTCTTCCTATATTCGGTGTTTTCGGGTCAGCTTGCCATTCGGCCAGCTTTGGATGCGCCGTATGGATTGGGCAGATGTGTCCTGACCTGCTCTTCGAGTTCCTCGTCGGTGATGGCGCTCATACGGCCTTCCACTTCGTACTGGTCAAGGACCCAGCGGGCAATCTTGTGTACCTTCATTTTGCTCAGTCGGTCATCTCCCGTAAGCCCCAGAAATTCGTTGACCCAGAGGGCGACACCGTCCACACCCGTCTTGTCCGTGATGGCGACTCTCGGCGGTCGGTCGAACAGGGCTGTTGTGTCGAAGATGTTGTAGATTCGCTCGTCTGCTCGAAGGCCGCCTGCGTGGATTCCTGCACGAGTGGTGTTGAAATCGCGGCCCACGAATGGGTAATTAGGCGGAATCTCCACACCGATGGTGCGCATATAGTTGGCCATTTCCTGGATCATATGGGTGTCGATTCCACACAGATCTCCCTTAAGACCAATGTATTCCAGAATGGCACCTTCGAGAGGCGGATTGCCGGTGCGTTCCCCAAAGCCGAAGAGGGTGGTGTTGACCGCATTGCATCCCACGAGCCAGGCGGTGGCTCCATTGACATGGACTTTGTGGAAATCATTGTGTCCGTGCCATTCAAGATACTCTGGAGGGACACCGGCATCGTTGGTCATTCGGTGTACCAGTTTGGGAATGGACCTTGGCAACGCTGCACCAGGATAACTGAGGCCGAATCCCATGGTGTCACACAACCGTATTTTTGCGTGCAATTCGGGAGCAACCTGTTCGGAACGGCGCATTAATTCCTGGACAAAGGGAAGGACGAACCCCTCGATATCCGCTCGGGTCACATCCTCGAGATGACAGCGTGGACGGATACCGGCCTCCCACCCTGCTTCGGCAACTTCCAGGTAGTCTTCAAATGCCTTCTTGCGGTCTTTCTTGAGGTTCATGAAAATGTGATAGTCTGAACTGGGCATCAGCATTCCGGTCTCTTTGACGCCTGCTTCCACGACCAGCCTGAAGTCACCTTTGTCTGCGCGGATCCAGGAGGTGATTTCGGGATACCTGTGCCCCAGGGCTCTGCACTCATCGAGGGTTTTTCGGTCGTTTTTGGTGTAAAGAAAGAATTCAGTTTGTCGGATAATGCCGTTCGGTCCGCCGAGTTTGGCCATCATGTCGTAAAGTTTGACCTGCTGGTCCACCGTGTAGGGTGGGCGAGCCTGCTGGCCATCGCGGAATGTGGTGTCTGTGATTACCAGATCCCTCGCGAGCGCCTCCTGCGGATCGAATTTGACGACCTCGCCGTCTATCTCTTCAAATATTGGGCCTTCGAAACAGATCTTCGGCGGCAAGCTGTAGTCAAACTGATCTTCAAGCAGATTGGGTTCTTCGACTTCGACTAAGGTGCGGGGTTTCATAACCTTGGTCCTCCTTTGCCTGCTGCTCAGTTTACGTACCCACTGATAAAGTCTATGGCGCCACCAACTGACTGAACAGCATGGGCCTCGTACTCGTCCATCTCAA
>CAVOEZ010000045.1:0-12128 GCA_963694355.1 Latescibacteria bacterium UBA2968
GGCCAACGGATTGGGCATACAAAAGGTTGTGGTGGCCTCATCTCAGGCGGTGTATGGTGAGGGGTGCTACACCTGCGAAGACCACGGAACCGTCTATCCTGATATACGATCGGAGGAACAACTGATCCGAGGAGAATGGGATCCAGCCTGTCCTTCTTGTGGAAGAAAGATTGCCTGGCAGATCACCGATGAGAAAACTGTGAATCCAAGGAATCAGTACGCCGTTTCGAAATATGCACAGGAGATGATCGCTCTTACGCTTGGGAAACGGTATGAGATTCCCACGGTTGCCCTCAGATACTCCATCGTACAGGGTCCCAGACAGTCCTTCTACAATGCTTACTCAGGCGCCTGCAGGATCTTCTGTCTGAGCGCTTTCTTCGGACAGCAGCCTGTGCTCTATGAGGATGGTAAACAGCTGAGGGATTACGTGAATATTCACGACGTTGTGGCGGCCAACCTGATGGTGATGCAAGAGGCGGCCGCAGATTACGAAGTTTTCAATGTTGGGGGCGGGCGCGAATATAGTGTAGCCGCATTCGCAAAAATCGTTGCAGATGAATACGCAACCCAGGTCGTCCCAAGGGTTCCAGGGTCGTACAGGTTTGGCGATACTCGCCACATTGTATCAAACATTGGGAAACTGCAGGCACTGGGATGGACACCAACCAGAACGCCCCGAGACAGCGTCCGTGCATATGCGAGCTGGCTGGCAGAGCAGGAAAATGTGGAAGATATTCTGGAATATGTAGAAACTCACATGAAGAAGCTGAATGTCGTTCGTCAGGCGAAGGGATGACCCAATGATTATCACGCAAACACCCTTGAGAGTTAGCTTCGCCGGAGGTGGAACTGATTTGTCCGCCTACTATGAAGGACATGGTGGACTGGTGGTGAATGCAGCCATTGACAAATCGGTTTTCGTGATCCTCACGCGTCGGAACGACGACAGAATTTACATCAACTATTCCCGAAAAGAGATCGTTGAAACGGTTGATGAAATTAAGCACGAGCTGGTGCGCGAGGCTATGAAACTAACCGGTGTGGAGAACGGTGTTGAGGTGACCATGCTTTCCGATATCCCCTCTGAGGGTTCTGGGCTGGGCTCATCCAGCAGTTTCACCGTGGGGCTCTTGACTGCATTTCACGCCTACCTGGGTGATCCTGCAAGACCCGGGATTGATCGCTGAGCAGGCTTGTGAAATCGAAATCGAACGTGGCGGGAAACCTATTGGGAAGCAAGATCAATACATTGCGGCGTATGGCGGCGTTATGTCACTGGAGATCGGACGCAGTGGAGTGGTTACCTCCGAAAAGATCAAGTTATCCGAGTCTGAACAGAGGGAACTCTCTGGAAATTTGTTTCTGTTCTTTAGCTGTCAAACCCGAAGAGCGGACGCTATCTTGGCTGACCAGAACAGCCGCACATTGCAGAACCTGGATAAGCTGCACCAGATAAAGGCACTGGCAGAGAAGGCACAGAGGGCTCTTGAGGATCGGGACTTTGAGGAGGTCGGCAGGGTGATTGATCGCGGATGGATGCTTAAAAGAGACCTATCGGAGAAAGTCAGTAATGAGGAACTTGATCGGATGTATTCATTGGCCATGAAGGCTGGGGCTACCGGCGCCAAGATATGTGGTGCCGGCGGGGGTGGGTTCTTGATGGCTTATTGTCTCCCGGAGAAGCAGAAAATGCTGCGGGAGGGCATGCAGGATTATAGGTGGATGCCGATTGGAATCGAGCCAGATGGAAGTAAGGTGATATTCAATTACAGGAGATCGACCTGGAAATGACAAATTACGTACCGAGCTCCTCGCCAGACATTTGTCTGGCTAATAGATGTTTGGAAAAAACCTTCCATGCCGGATGATCCATACCTTACACTTATTCTTCCTGCATACAATGAATCCCGTCGGATTCTTGTTGCACTTGAGATGACGCTGTCCTTCCTGGCGGATAAGCCATACAGCTGGGAATTGATCGTTGTGGATGACGGGAAGTTCAGACGGAACCGCTGATATCGTCGATGAGTTCGCCGCGTCCGAAGGCAGGATACGCGTGATTCGAGAGGCACGGAATCTGGGAAAGGGGCACGCTCTGAAGGTGGGCGTCGAGGAAGCAGGGGGAAGGTTTGTCGGGTTTATGGATGCGGACTACAAGACGGACGTGAGTTGCACCGAGGAGGCCCTCTTATTTCTGGAGGCGGGAAAAGATGTGGTGGTGGGTTCGCGGCGGCTCGAGGGTTCCCGGATCGAGATCCAGCCAAAATTCTATCGTCGAATCGGGTCCGTCCTGTTCAAACGGTTCATGCACCTGATGTTTCCAGAGCTGCGCGATTTCGAGGACACCCAATGCGGGTTCAAGTTCTTTCAGGCGGCAGTTGCCAAGGATATTTTCTCAAGACTGATCGTGAACCGATTTATGTTCGACGTGGAGGTGTTTTACCTCACCAGCAGACTGGGCTACCAGATCGCTGAGATCCCCGTATTGTGGAGTAGTGATCACGACACACGGATGACCATCGTATCGGGAGTTTTCCGAAATCTGATCGATCTGCTGCGCATCAGATTTTGTACGAGGGTCTAAAAGTGGCCAAGGACGGAAAGCCACGCAGCAGAACATCAAAGGTGTTAAAGATTTTTCCGCCCCTTCAAGGGCGGTATTTTCAATCGAGCTGCATCGTATCGATCTGGCCTTGCCAGACTCGAATGGTTTCTTCGATCTGCTCGCGATCAGAAGTTCCAGGATCCAGTCGCACAAGTTCTTTCAGGCTTATGAGCGCGCTGTCCGGGCGACCTGCCTCCGCGAATTTCAGTGCGGTCTGGCGGTAATGATTCGCCATTGAGGCCCAGGCCATTGGTGTGTCGAGGGAGTATGGTGGGACCAGTTTCTCGGCTTTCTGCAGTGTCTGGAAGGCCGGTCCAGGTTGGTCCTGCTGAAGGTAGGCTCGGATGAGGCCGTCGAAAAGTACGAGATAGTTTCCAAGCAGTCTGCGCGCGACGTCATCCTTGTAGACGTTCGGGTCGGCCACCCCGGAGAACCGGTAAGTGTTCATCAAGTGGTCGGCAGTAAGGGTGACATCGAACTGTCCTCTAGCCCGTTGTTTCACCAGACGATAGCCCATTCCCTCCATAGAGAGGAATGGTTTGAGTCCCGCCATGTTGCTCTCGGGTACGGTTACAGAAAAGTAGACGGGCCTTTCCCAGTTATTCTTCTGAATGATCCACCAGATCATGTATGAATGGGTTTCGAGTACGCGTATCCGCTGACTAGAGTTGCCTGCAAAGTATTCGGCGGTGGGTATTTCGTCCCCCTTGATCGTAATACCAGCGATGGGAATGTCCTTCGTTTCCCTCCACGGTCGGGCCGTAACCTGCTGGGCCACCTGCCGATCGGTCATTTCGATGGGCAGTTTCGGTTCGAGATCTCTCAGTTGTTTGACATACCAGGTGGTTTTTAGCAGGCTTAGATTCGTGACCCGGACATCTCTCCGCACGTTCTTGACGTATTGGAGGAACCAGAGCGGATACGTATCGTTGTCGCCATTGGTGAACAGAATGGTATTCGGTGGACAGGATTGAAGAATATTGTAGGCATAGTCGTGAGCCACATAGTCCTGGCTTCGGTCGTGCGTATAATAGTTTTCCCCGAGAATTCCGATCGGGAAAAGCAGAGTGACCACGGCTACGGCGCCCGCCATGGGAAGAGATACGGTTGCCTTTCCAATCGCCCGGATTAGTCCAGCTGCACCAATTCCCATCCAGACTCCGAAGAATGTGTAAGCGCCTACGAATATGTATTCGCGTTCCCGTGGCTCCGGGTCCGGCATATTCAAATACGTGACGAGTCCGATGCCCATAAGAGAGAAGAGCGCAAAAACAGTGGCGAATCGCTTCCAGTCTTTTCGGAAGTGATAGACGGCTCCCCCGATTCCAAGGGCGATGGGAAGGATGGAGTAGGGCACATTCTGGTACTGACTCCCAAGCGTATCCACCGCCCTGCGGAAGGTGCCGACGAGCATATCGTAAAAGGGTAATTTGTGAAGTAGGAACTGCATCACAGGGAGAGAAAAGAATCCGCCCGCGGCACCTTCATCGTAAAAAGGAAACTGTTGAAGGAAATATTTGATGTGTATGTTCACCTGATATCCCCACGGCTCGGCTCTTCGTGGGAATATGGAATGTGTACCGTATTGTTCTCTGGCGAGAAAGGCTTTGAAGTTCTCCCAATTCTCCGGGTTGTTCATGTCGATCAGAGGGTTCAACCCCGACCGGATGAAGAGTGCGAGATATGTTGAATATCCCAGCAGAGCTACGCCGATTCCGCAGGCCCAGAACCATGGATTACGCCATGCGGTTCTCAGGAAGACCAGTGCGCCAAGAATCCCGAGGCTCATGAGGATCTTGAATTCCATTGGCAATATCACCGAAAGGAATGGGTAAAAGATCAGAGCCACCACCACGGACACCTGGTCTTTCTGACGGTGGTTTTTCAGCAGGTCCGTGAATATGAGAATCAAAATGCCAGGGATCGTAAGCAGACACTGCAGATGTACTCCTGCGCCTAGACCGAAGATGTAGACAATGAAAATCAGCAATCGATCACGATTCTTGTCCCCAGGATTACCATCCCACCGCAACGCGAGCCAGAAAGCCAGCAATGTAAGCATCATGGAAAGCGCATAAACTTCCGCCTCGGTGGCGTTCGACCAGAACGAGGTAGAAAACGCAGTACTGAGCGCGGCAACCGCCCCTCCCGAAAGAATGGAAATTCGGTCCAATGTCTGATTGACGTCGAGCCAGGAAGAAAGGAGGCGAACCACGCACAAGTAGATCAGCAAGACTGTTACGGCCGCAGCGACAACGGAGATGAAGTTCACCCGAAAGGCAATTTCTCCGGGAATAGGAAGCATCGAGAAGAGCCGCCCCAGCAGAGTGTGAAACGGAGCTCCGGGTGGATGAGGCACTCCAAAAATGTGGGATGCGGCGATGAATTCACCTGTATCCCAGAATGTAACCGTGGGTGCAACCGTCTTGAGGTATATCAAGAATGCAAAAAGCAGCACGCCGATTGCCACAAACCGGTTCTGTTTCTCGAATGATTCCATCAGGCCTCCGGCCTCAGATAAATGGGGTTCGTGTATATCCAGGGTTTCTCATCCAACCTGGCCTCTATGCGATACACGCCAGGTGTGTCTGCAGTGAAAACCAACTCCTTCTCGACCGTCCTTCTGATTGCTACACCGTTCTTGATGATCGAGAGATGTGCCTCCCTGGGCAGTGATACGGAAAAATCTACAGGGGTTACAAAGGAGGTCTCGTCGCCCATCATCAATTCGCCGTCGATTGAGCAGAACCGGGTACCGCTTCCGGGATGCAGGTAGTCATATGACGTGAAACAGTGACCTTCCTGAAGTGCTCCGAGGATCGCTTCTATTGCCGCTGGTGCGTCCTCAGGCAGTTCGGTCTCGGTCAGAATATGGGTTCTCAGGGTTCTGAAAAGGTATTCGTAAGGAAAAACCACAAAGGGGAGCAAAGGGTATTTCCTGGCGTGGGCATCCACCCCTCCGATTGCCACTATCCGCTCGGTTTGGCACAAACGGTCCCAGGCGTGAACAGTTTCTGAAAAGGGACCTTTGATATGTGCATGAGGGTTCCTGTAATGTTTGAGGAACCTGTGGTATTTCAGCTCGCTAACCCAGTCGAACATGTAAGACCAGAGCTCGAGACCGGTAAATGTGCGAACGCTCCAGTCCCTCCAGGAGTGGTTCCTTGTCCGGAACAGCGGGCGATATACACCGTGAGGATGAGCCAGGAACGCCAGACCTCCCTGAACCCGAATGTCCCTGATAATTCCATCGGCAGACTGGTAAGGACTGACCTCGCTATTCGTTCCAAGTGCAAGGCAGTGCCCGCGTCGGCTGGAGACCTCTTCACCTACCACAACAAGCAGGCCATCGTGCCAGCCTTCCCATCCATCGGACTTGGCTTGAAGACTGTTATGATCGGTAAGTATTATGATATCAAGGTGCGCAGCCTGGCCAGCCCTGATGATCTCGGCCACCTCTCCTGTACCATCGGATATGGTGGAATGGATATGTATCGCAGAGCTGTAATCGTAGCAGTTCCGAGTCTGTGGCATTGACTCCTTGTGGCCGGACTCGACCCATTGACTTGCGTCGGCGAGTCTTCCGTTTGAGACAAGTGATTTCTGTCCGTCTGATGCTATTCGGGCAGTTCTTCTGGCCGGTTGATGTGTTTGATATACCCTTCGTTGTCGGCCAAAATGTAATAGACTTTGTTTCCCTTGAGTATCCAGCAGGTTCTACCCGCCCCTGTAATTGCCGTGAACTCCTCGGTCGCCGTTTCATCATCGGCATGAGCCGTAGCCGGAGCAAGCATAGGGCGCAGCAGGTTAGCGGTAAGCAAAATAGCAACAATCAGGAGCAGAAAGTTGGTGATACGGGTGCTGGACATAACGAACCCTTTCTATAGAATGTGATTAGAAGCAGCGCCTTCTCGAAGAAACCCTAATTTAAATTGTTTGGCCAGATCAGTCAAGTAATAGGAGCAGCAGATACAGTGTCAACATTTGAAAAAACAGGGAGTAACACAGGTACGTAAAAAGTCCACAGCCGGCAAGTTGCGGCTGTGGACTCGCTTGTATCAAATCAGTTGCCTTTTAATGCAAATACGATTTCAGCGGACGACTCCTGGAGTTATGTCTGAGTCGCCGGATTGCTTTCTCTTTGATCTGGCGCACCCTTTCGCGGGTCAAACCGAATCTTTCGCCGATTTCCTCCAATGTGAGGGGCTGCTCCCTGTTGATTCCAAAATAGAGGGTGATTACTTCAGCTTCTCTTGGTGTCAGGGTGGCAAGCGCCTTTTCGATTTCTCGACAGAGGGAATCGTCTATAAGAGATTCGTCTGGAGAGGGCTGGAGATCGTCTTCCAGGACATCCAGCAAACTGTTGTCTTCCCCCTCGTTGAACGGGGCATCCAGAGACAAATGACGACTGGAGATCTTGAGTGTATCCATGACCTCATAGTCGCTCATATCCAGCTGATCTGCAATTTCGCTCGGGCTGGGTTCACGTCCGAATTCCTGCTCCAACCCACTGGAAGCTTTGCCGATCTTGTGCAGCGTACCAACCCTGTTCAAAGGAAGGCGTACAATTCGGGACTGTTCTGCAAGGGCTTGAAGAATCGCTTGCCGAATCCACCAGACAGCATAAGAAATAAACTTGAAGCCCTTCGTTTCATCGAACCTTTTGGCAGCCTTGATCAGGCCAAGGTTTCCTTCATTGATCAGGTCACCCATAGAAAGGCCCTGATTCTGATATTGCTTGGCCACACTTACCACAAATCTCAAGTTGGCCTTTGTGAGTCTTTCAAGGGCATCCTGATCGCCCTTTTTGATTCTTTTGGCAAGGGTAATCTCCTCTGCTGCGGTGATTAGATTCACCTCGCCAATTTCCTGCAGATACTGATCTAATGATTCGTCTTCTCGCGCGTATGGCCTTTTGGCTAGCTTAGACACTCGTCAGCCTCTCCTTGCACCGGGGAGGTACAGTGCGGTTGGATGGAGGTCAGGACTAAAAAGGGATATCCGAATTCTCCAGAGGGGTTTAGACTGTCGCAGTGAACTTCGCTGATCTTGTGATCAGTCTTCAATTCATTGCGGTAGAAGGGGAACCTCTACATGTTTAGCTGCCTCCTGGTTTAAGGGTGCATGAGATTGCCTTCAGCGGTCAACTGAAGGGGGATTACTATTTTGTCGAAGGGCGACATACCACGTATGTCCCTCGTTCTTCTTGAGAACCAGGACGAGGGTAGGTTTGGCGTGGTCTTGCACCATTCCGATCAGGATCTGGTAATCACGAACGTTCCATATGGCGACGTCACCGATCTCAAGAACGACATCGCCTCTTTCAATTTCCTTTTTATCTGCTGGCCCACCAGGTGATACGTAGGTGACAACTACGCCCTGACCTGTTCTGGACACGCTCAGCCGGCGGCTTTCAAGGTCCCACCGGTTGCTAACTTCCATCCCGGGCCACACGATGTTCGAGGCGGAGGATACTGTGGCGGTTTCCAGTGAGGAAGTACGTCTGACCGGTTTACCCGACAGCGTAAGTACCGAGTCATCCCGCACAATTTCGATCTCGACAACTTTTTCCGGAACTTGACGTGCGACCAACTTTAGAAACCCGGCACCGTTTCTGACCGTATTCCCCGCCAGTTTCAAGATCAAGTCGCCACGAGCCAATCCGGCTTTTTCTGCCGGACTTCCCGGTTCGACTTCTGCAACCAGAACGCCGGTTTCGACGTCGCGGCCTAGGGCCTCAGCCAAATCAGGAGTCAAATCCTGCGGGTGGACACCCAGATAGCCTCTTATGATCTCTCCGTGACGCAACAACTCTTCGGCAATGCGTCTGGCCAGGTCGATAGGAATCGCAAATCCAATTCCATTGCCCCCAGGGTTATAGGCCGTGTTGACACCGACCACACGACCCTCAAGGTCCACCAGGGGACCTCCGCTGTTGCCAGGATTGATGGAGGCGTCGGTTTGCAGAAAATCCTGATAAGGTGGTGGGAGCACCTCTCCTTCGATTTTATCGAGGTGTCTGCCTTTAGCGCTAATGACACCCACACTCACCGTATGATGGAAACCGAAGGGACTCCCCACCGCCATGACCCAATCGCCAACGGTAACCGAATCGGAGGAACCCAGTTTTGCAATTCGGTTTTCTCGCAGAAGTCGCGGAGCGAAAATTTTTAAAAGAGCGAGATCCGTATCCGGATCCTGTCCAACAATCTCGGCTGGATACTCTATGCCATCCGACAGGGCAACCTGAATGTCGAACGCCTCATTCACAACGTGGTTGTTGGTGAGGATGTGGCCTTCGGCATCTAGTATGAAACCAGACCCAAATCGTTGTGCTGCTGGACTGCGACGGAATCTTGCCCAGGAGATCTCATTTCCTCTGGGTAAGCTGGACGAAATACTTACTACAGTGGGCCTGACACCGCTGGCAACATCGGGAAATGGGCTCTTACTTTTTTCTGCTCGACCGGGACCGATCCACACGGCTGAAATTAGAAAGAATATGACAAGCCGAAAATGGAAACTATTCTGGCTCAGACCTGTTCGGGCCATGCCAATTTACCTGGCTGAGGATTCCCCGTCCGGGACCTCGTCCCCGTTATTCCCGTCTCTGATTTTCCCGAGAGCGGCTTCCCGATCTCTGAGGAGGCCTTCAAGATCGCCAATTTTTTCGATCAGCGTCTGAACGTCCTCTTTCTGCGCAACAGCCGCCTTTTTCCCATCCCGGAGATAGGTATACACCACACCGCCAAGCTCCGCGAATGTTTCGTGAATGGCGTGCCGTGTGCCCGCGATATCCAGTCTCGCCCGGCCGATTTTGCCCAGATATTCAGCCTTTTCAGCTGCGGAGTTCGCGCTTTCCAGTATGCCCTGCTTGATTCTATCCCAGAGTGTATCAGTTTCCATCTGGTTCTCCGGCTTCCGGATGACTTCCCACGTCAGCCAACCTCAGCGCCTCGATAAGTTGATCTCGATTCGATCGTGAGATCTCACGACCCTGGATGGACAGACCGGAAGTACGTCTTGCCAGGGAACGCAACTGTGTTACGGACAGAGACTCCAGATCGAGGGCCGCCGAGTCGGTACCGTCAAGGCCAAATACATCCACCAGATCATCATGAGGATTGGGGATAACGTGCTGAGACACGAGTTGTCCAACTCTTTGGGCGGCCTCGGCACCCGCTTGAACGGCCGCCTGTACGGCACCAACATCTCCCAGTAACTGGATCGAAATCAGCCCACCTTCGATTTTCTCAACGGCGGATAGTTCGACCGATGCAGCCTTTATAGCAGCATCTGCGGCCTCGACAACGCCTACAAACCCAATTGTTTCGATTAAACCCAATGCGTTTTTGCTCATCTGTCACTGATCCCAATCGAATAAACCAAAAAATACAAAACGGCCATCCTGCTGTAGCTGAATAGCTCAGGCTGGCCGTACTATGTCTTCTGAATTTGTTGGCGAGCAAGGGGATTCATAATGACCAATTCGGGAGTTGGACTACAGGCCATCACGTTAGGGGTGAACAAATTGTAAGATAACAAATATGGCTGCCCCTGTCACGCACTTTTTAGCATCACAAGTAGGTAATGTTCGATATTAATCCAATAAAATTAATGATTTGAATCAAAGAAATCCAATTTCCATTGATACCGGGAGGCACCCCTGGTCGTGCCGAACCATACATAATCGCCCTCAAGGAGTACTGAATTCACCTGTTCGCCGATGAGCCCGTCCGCTGTGGAGTATCTTCTGAACTGCTTTCTGCGGATATCGAACCTGAAGCCACCCATATCCGTAGCCAACCAGACGGCTGATGAATCTGCAGCGATTCCAATATGGCGATCCCCGCTAACTTCGGGGAAGGGATGCCGCTGAACATCACCTCCGTTGGCGGGCAGGTAGATCAGTGCCGAAGGGGATTCGAGTGTCGCCCAGACACCGGACCGGTTGGCGAGCAAGCCGTTAACCGGCATTTTCAAGATGCTGCTTTCGCTCTCGGCAGGACCCCATGTCACATCCCCAAGCGGGCATTTGAACAAGCCGTAATCGGTACCCGCCCAGATATACTCTGCCCCAATAGCCAGGTCACGAATCGTGAAGCGCTGGCTACCTCCGACAGTTCGGATGGAGTCGGCCTCCTGGTCGAAAATGGCGAGTCCGTTAAGCGTACCTATCCAAAGACGGTTTTGCGTTTTTGCCAGCGCCGTAACGTGCCCCCACCTTCGGCGGCTGACCCTGTATTTCAGCCATTGGTCCGTTTTCCGGGTGTATCGCATCAGCCCCTGGTGCGTGCCAAACCAGACAAATGCACTGTCCGGCAGTATGCTCGTAACCTGAACATTGAAAATCTCGAACGAATTCTCGGATTCGAAATATGTCCAGTCACCTGATTCGAGGTGAAAGCGGGAAATCCCGCGAGAGGGACCGGATCGAGATTGAGATCCGCCGAACCAGATGGTTTTGCCGTCGCGCACCATGGTGTCGATGTTTTCGTCCAGCGGCCCATATCTGTGAAACTCCATCTCCTCTGTTCGCATATCTGCCCGACCCACTCCCAGGCCACGCGTGCCAAGCCAGAGAATTCGCCAGGTGTCGAGATGGACGTCTGTAATGGCATATGAACGTTTGGGACCACGAATCCAGTTGGGCGCGTCCAGATAATAGCTGAAGGGCAGATAAACGGGTGGGACGGAGATGTGCGGATGGGGCGGTGGCGGATTTTCAGCAAACAGGGAGATGGACTCCAAACGTGTGAGCCATACGACACTGCCTGAGAAGGTATCAATCCACAGATCGCCCGTTTCAGAGTTGTAGGCAAGGTCTCTTACCCTGTTGTTCGGCAGGCCGTCGAGTGTCGTAAGCGGAGAAATCCAGCGATCCGCGAATCTGTCGTATCTCCGGATACCTTTCGTAGTTCCAATATAGATGTGAGTATCACCCTCCGCGATGGCGGTGATCTCGTTCATGTTTGCGAAGGTGGTCCAGAGTTCTCGGTCGAATGCAAGAACCTGGGAATGCCCGGAAAAGGCGAGGCAGGAAAGCAGCAAGATGGGATTTAGAAGATTCATCCAAGGGCTCCCTATGTGGACAGGAAGCGAACAGTTTCTCTTGCGACAATGATCTCCTCGTTGGTTTTGATGATCGCTATGCTTACGGGACTTCCTGGTTTGGATATCACGCGTTCGGGAGGACCCTCTTTATTGGCGCTCTCGCCGACATGCACCCCCAGGAATTCCAGCCCCTCACAAATCCGTGTGCGAATGTCCGTTCCCCTCTCTCCTATGCCACCCGCGAAGGCGATGGCATCCACACCTCCCATTGCAGCGGACATTGCCCCAATCTGTTTCTTCACACCGTAACAAAACGTGTCTACGGCCAATCTGGCTCTCCTGTGTCCGGATTCTGCAGCTTCCTCTAGATCTCTCATGTCGCCGCTGACGCCGGATATTCCCAGCAGACCGCTCTCCTTCGAGAGGATGTCTCTGATGTCTGAGGTGGAGATTCCCTCTCTATCCA
>CAVOEZ010000046.1:0-12087 GCA_963694355.1 Latescibacteria bacterium UBA2968
TGAATTCTGTGGCTCTTCGCCTCTTCTGTGCATTCTGTGATCCAGCCTATTGTTCTCCCTGATCCTGCTTCTCACTTTCCCTGAGCCAGCCTTCTGTTCCCTGCGATCCTACTTTCTGTGGCCCTCCCGCCTTTTCAGTGTATTCTGTGGCCTCTCGCCTCTTCTGTGTATTCTGTGATCCTGCCTATTGCTTTCCGTGATCCTGCTTTCTGTGTATTCCGTGATCCTGCCTATCGCTTTCCTGATCCTGCCTTTTGCTCTGCAACCCACCCCCCCATCCATTTTCGTTATATTGAAGTAGTTTCTATCGATACCCCCAACCCCGGCACCCACGTGAACCAACTAAACGATCCCCACGCGCCAAACTCCGGATGGACCTACTTCGACCGCATCCAACGAAAGGATGCCGGGGAATCGGTCCTATCCTTTTACACGAAACGCTATTCGCACACCTGCGAGGCGAACTGGCGGGAGCGCATTCGGGACGGATCGGTCACCCTGGATGAAGCGGTCACGGACCCCGAGCGCATACTCTCTGTAAACCAGAAATTGGCCTACCACAGATCGCCGTGGGTGGAGCCGGATGCGCCCACGTCTTACGCTGTGCTGTTTGAAGACGAGAGCATTCTTGTTGTAGCCAAACCCTCCGGACTTCCAGTCCTTCCAGGAGGCAACTTCCTCGAAAAAACCCTGCTGTCTCAAGTCCGCCGTCACTACCCAGCCGAACTTGAACCCGCACCCATCCATCGGATTGGTAGAGGAACATCCGGCATCGTCCTGTTCGCGAAAACCTTCGCCGCCAAACGCACATTGTCCGAAGACTTCTTTCACGGCCGAATCCGAAAAGTCTACCGAACACTCGTCAAGGGCACCGAAATGGAGGACACCTTCATCGTCGAATCCCCAATCGGAAAGGTCCCCTATCCAGAGATCGGGTATGTATACGCAGCCACGCCCGAGGGCAAACCCTCCCGCACCGAGTGTCGTGTCCTCAAACGGAACTCAGACCAGCAAATCAGCCTCATTCACGTAGACCTCATCACCGGTCGACCCCATCAGATCCGCATACATCTCGCCGCTGCCGGTCACCCCCTGGTCGACGACCCCTTATACAAAAAAGGTGGCATCCCGCTCACGAATCCATCCGGCAAACTGCCCATGCCGGGGGACTGCGGATACCACCTTCACGCGCACTCGATCACCTTCACACATCCGGAAACATCCCGGCCGAACACCCTCACCTGCCAACCACCGCCGCTCCTGCGTCTGCCCGAAGAAAACGGTCGGACAACCTCGCCCTAGAACCGGACACTCAGCTTCACCTTCATCTTACCCTTTTCATCCGGACCCACTTCAACCTTCCCCCAATCCACACTGTCCAGGTGTGCGTCCACGTAGGCATCCGCCATGCTCACCAGAACGATCCCCATTGAAGTAAACAAGTAGACATTTCTTTCCTGCTGCCCCACAGTTGCAGGACACTTGTTCAACTGATTTCGTCTCACAAAAAACGCCACAACAGATCCGATCTCTGCTGCGGCGAAAAGACTCCCTTTAACTGGCCTGCCGTTATACATCTGTCCCCATCCAGGCAGCACCATCGACCTCAACATTGCGCCTCTGGGCGAAACCGTTCCTCCTGTAGAATCAGCAGCCGCTTCCTCAGCCGGCGCCGAACCACAGAAGCCACCCAGAAGCAATCCCGCTATAACGATCAGCCTGATCACCCATCCCCCGAATCTGGACCGGGCGAGCGCCGGCGCCATTCAGTTGCCATCAAACCTGCGAACCGGCGAGCCTGGCTGCGCCAAGGATACCCGCGTCATCACCCAGGAGCCCGGGAACGATCCTCACATATTCTTTCACGCCAACCGTTCCCCGATCGGCATACACCCTGCGAACAGGCTCAAAGAGCCGGTCGCCCGCTCTCGCGAGACCCCCGCAAAGCGCAATCACCTCCACATTCATCGCGCTCGCCAGACTGGCAATCCCGATACCGAGCAGTGCTCCGGTATCCTCGAACACCTCCTGGGCGAAGGCATCCCCTGCTTCCGCTGCCTGGAAAATCACCTCCGTGCTCAATCCATCCAAGATCAAACTTGTCTCAGGACGTTCACCAACCAGCCGCTCTTTCGTGCGCCGAACCATCGCTGTTGCGGATGCGTACAACTCAAGGCATCCATAATTCCCACACGGACAGCGAGGACCATCCTTATCGATACTCACGTGGCCGACCTCGGCGGCATTCCCATTGAAACCGCGCATCAGCAAATTATTGGAAATCCAACCGCCACCAACTCCGGTACCCAGCGTGATACACAGAAAGTGAGCCACACCTTTGCCTGCGCCCAGCCACTGCTCACCGCAGGCCGCCATATTGGCGTCATTGTCAACCGTCACCGGCAGTGACAGCAGCGCCTCCAGGCGATCCATCAACCGAACCCCGTGCATACACGGCAAATTCTCCGGCGAAATGATCACGCCCTCGTAGGGATCGAGCGGACCTGGCGCACCGATACCAACCGCATCGATCTCCTGACCGGCCATCACCTCATTCACGCACGAGGCGATCCCTTCGATCACCCCATCGCTCCCGAGGTCCAGGCGCGTGGGCGTTCGGGAACGGACCGTGATCTCTCCCGACTCCGTCACCAAACCCGCGCGGGTATTGGTGCCGCCCAGGTCCACACCCACCGTCAAACCACTCACATCTCCGCTCGGACCTGCTTCACCGCGTCAACAAACTGGCGCGCCGTATCCGTAAGCGTCTTCCAGTCCTTATTCGCCACGGCCGTCTTGTTCACCATGGCACTACCAGCACCCACCGCGGAAGCGCCGGCCTTGATGAACTCCGGCGTCGTCTTGATATCCACACCGCCCGTCGGCATCAGTCGAACCTGCGGCAAGGGACCCTTCACATCCTTGAAATAAGACGGTCCACCCACCGATGCGGGAAAGACCTTCACCACATCGGCCCCAGCCTGCCACGCTGCGAGAATCTCTGTAGGCGTGAATGCGCCTGGCATTACAGGTTTTCCATACCGCTTGGCCATTTCGATCACACCCAGATTCAGTGCGGGACCCACCACATACTCCGCCCCCGCAAGAATTGCGGCCCTGGCGGTCTCCGGATCCAGAACAGACCCCACCCCCACGATCGTGTCCTCCATCTTTGCCGACGCCTCCTCGATCACCTTGAGCGCACCGGGAACTGTCATCGTCACCTCGATGGCCACAACCCCGCCTTCACGCAGCGCCTTGGAAACGTCCAGCAATTCTCCCGGCTTGTCGGCCCGAAGCACGGCAACCACACCACATTCGATAATCCGATCCAGGACTCCAGACATCACACCCTCCTGTGCAAAAAGAAAGCCCGGGCGGTTCGCCCGGGCCCATAATTAATCTCGACATCTACCGTTTGATTCGTGCGCTTTCACCCCGCATCGCCCCCTCGGCCTCCGATCGTGTAGCCCAGTTCACATCGCCCGGGAACGTATGGGCGAGTGCGGAATAAGCGCCCGCGAAATCGACGATTGCCTGCGGATCCTTACCTTCCAGAATGCCCGTGATCACACCGGCTGAGAAATTATCGCCACCTCCCACACGGTCCACCAGCTCAAGATCCTCGTAGATCCGCGAATAGTAAAATTCCTTGCCATCGAACAGCAAAGTGCGCCAGTCATTCAGCAAGCCCGTCTTGGCGACCCGGAGCGTAGTCCCCACATATTCCACATTGGGATACGCCTCCACCGCGCTTCTGGCAACACCTTTGTAGCTCTCGGGATCCAGGGCGCTATAATCCTCCGTTGCCCCCTCTGCCTTCAACCCCAGCACCTTTTCGAAATCTTCCTCGTTACCGATCAAAACCTTCACAAAAGGCATGAACTGCTTCGTCGTCTCCTGCGCCTTCTCCGAACTCCACAACTTGGACCTGAAATTCAGATCATAACTCGCGGTCACCCCCGCATCTCCGGCAGCCTTTAGCGCCTCGAGTGTCGCCGCAGCCGCACCATCCGAAAGGGCAGGTGTAATGCCGCTCACGTGAAACCACTTCGTGCCTTCAAAAACCGACTTCCAGTCCACCATCCCCGGTTCGATCTTGGAAATCGCAGTATGCCCGCGGTCATATGTCACCGCACTCGCCCTGGGACCCACGCCGACTTCCATATGGTAGAACCCGTTCCGCTCCAGTCCCACACCGTCGAAATCCACCCACACGATATTGGACATATCCACACCGTGTTCACGTCCCTTGTTCCGGATCACCCACCCCGTCCAGTTGTCCACCAGCCGGGAAACCCAGGCACAATTGAGCCCAAGGTGCGCACACCCTACCGCTACATTGTACTCCCCACCGCCAATCTCCATATCCAGCTTGGTCGCATTTTCCAGCCGCCGGTATTCCGGCGATGACAGCCGGATCATTGCCTCGCCGAACGTCACCACATCGTACATGAGTTCCCTCCTCGGAAATTTACCGCTGACAACTCTCACCATCGAACTGCAGCTCAATCATCTCTGCCGCCCAGGAGACCAGACAGAATCAAAAGACGGACAAGACTCAAAACAGCCACAACAGCAGCAGCCACATAGGTCCAGGCCGCTGCATTTAGCACCTTACGCGCTGCAGGGAGTTCCTCCGGAGTCAAATATCCGCCGTCGGAAAGAATACGGATCGCCCTGCTGCTGGCATTGAACTCTACAGGAAGCGTCAGGATGCCGAACAAGACCGCAAAGGCGAAAAAGACGATACCCAGCTGGATCAGAATCCCATATCCCATGAACAGGCCGATAAAGAACATCGGCATCCCCAACATAGATCCAAAATTCGCCACCGGCACAAAATTCGTACGCAGAGAAAGCGGAAAGTATCCCTGTGCGTGTTGAAAGGCATGACCCGCCTCGTGGGCAGCCACCCCGATTGCTGCAAGAGAACGTGATCCGTAAGTACTGTCGGACATATTCAGCGTCCTGCTCCTCGGATCATAGTTGTCCGTCATATTCCCGCTGACCCGGCCGATCTCAACTTGAATTCCGCCGCGACTGATGATGTCCCGTGCGACCCTGTCAGCCGTAATGCCGCCGCGAGCATCGAACTTGTCGTATTTTGCGAAGGTGCGCTTGATCTTGAACTGCGCCCACAGCGCAAGCAGAAACCCTGGAATGACGATCACCATTGTCCAATCGAACATCATAAATGGAAACATCGTTCACCACCTCCTGCACTGATCTGTCCTGGATACCCTGACATCTGCCTGACTTCTACATTGATGTACATCAAATATACCTGATTTATCAGGAATCGAGTAGATCCTGCCTACCCAGTCTTTCGCCCGCCTTGATCTGATACCCACGGACAAGATCGGCGCCGCTCATGCGGCTCTTTCCCGGCGGCTGCACCTCCACCAACCTCAACGCGCCCTCCCCCGCCGCAACCACCAGCCCATCTTTCCCGTCGGCCGTCAGAATCTCTCCCGGCGCACCGTTCTGCGCCACCTCTTCTGCACAATGAATCTTCAGATCCTTCCCGTTCCAAATCGTAAACGCACCGGGAAAAGGGTTGGTTCCACGGATCAGATTCCTGATCTCACTGGCTTCCGACTTCCAATCTATACACCCATCCTGTTTGGTCAGCTTCGGCGCCCGGGAAACCTCCACATCACTCTGGGCGACCCCCTGGGCACGGCCTGCAGCCAGATCTCGAACCGTCCTGAGAATCGCCTCTGCACCAGGCGCCTTCAATCGCTCGTAAAGCTCGCCTGCTGTTTCCTCGGGACCTATCGGAACCCGCTCCTGGAACAAAATATCGCCCGCGTCCACCTTGCCGGTCAATTGAAAAACCGTAATCCCCGTCTCCGCCTCACCTTGAATCACCGCCCAGTTGATGGGCGCCGCGCCACGAAATCTGGGCAGCAGAGAGGGGTGCAGATTCACCGAACCCAGCCTCGGAATCTCCAGGACACGACGAGGCAGAATCACAAATGCCACCACAACGAACAGATCGGCCCCGTATGCTCGAAGCCGATCCAGAAAATCTTTATTCTTCAGCGATTCCGGCTGGAGCACGGGCAGCCCGCATGAATCAGCCAGTTCTTTCACGGGCGGTGCCGTCATCCGCCTGCCACGGCCGCTGGGCTTATCCGGCCGAGTGACCACACATGCCACCTCGAATTCACTTTCAATCAGCTTTTGGAGCGTAGGCACCGCGAAATCCGGTGTACCCATAAAAACCAGTTTCAAGACGCCTGCCTCCTGGGGATCACTCCTCGAGCGGTGCTTCGACCCGAACCGTCCAGTCCGGAATCACTTCCCTTCCTTCGCCTCTTCCGCAACACGAGTCACGGAACCTCGTGAGACCTCGATTCGGACATCCTTGGCCACCTGAATCATCAGAATGCCATCCTTATCCTTGATCCCCACAATCGTTCCATGGATACCGCCTGAGGTCACAATCTTGTCGCCCTTTTCCAGCGACTCGATCATCGCCTGTTGTTGTTTCTGTTTTTTGTACTGGGGTCTCAGAATCAACAGATAAATCACCACAAACATCAAAATGAAGGGGAAGAATTGCACCAGAAAATTGGGCTGATCTCCACCTGCCGGGGGTTGTCCACCCATTGCGAATGCTTCACTGACTCCGAACAAGAAAATCCTCCTTGGTTGGGTTAGGACACGCGATCCTGCTACCGTATCACTACATTATCCGAAATAATCGGACAGAAATCCATCTCGCCACCTGGTAAAACCACCTGCAATGATGGATGATCGCATCTCTCCCATCAGGGCGAGGTAAAAATGTAAATTGTGAATCGTAACCAGCTGCAAACCCAGAATTTCATTCACGTGCTGCAAATGCCGAATATAGGCTCTGGAATAATTGCTGCATGCGTAGCAGGCGCACGCTGGATCGATCGGCGAAAAGTCGGCAATGAAACGGGCGTTACGCAGATTCATCTTGCCGGATCGGGTGAACGCCGAACCATTACGTGCATTTCGCGTGGGCATCACACAATCGAACATATCGATCCCCCGCGTCACCCCATCCACAAGATCCTCTGGAGGACCGCACCCCATCAAATAGTGTGCAGCGTCCGCGGGCAACCTGGGCACCACCGTCTCCACCGCCTCCCAGGTCTTCTCTTTGGGTTCGCCCACCGCTGTTCCACCTACGGCATATCCGGAAAAACCCATCTCTACCGTCTCATCTGCAAAACGCGTGCGCAGGTCCGAATAGGTACTCCCCTGCACGATCCCAAAAAGAGCCTGATGATGACCGGCGGCGCTCACTCTTCCACTCTCGTCCCACGCCTCCACACATCGAGCGGCCCATCGCAGGGTTCGCTCTCCGGCTTCCCTCGCATAGTCGTGCATACAAGGGAACACCGTACACTCATCGAACATCATCATCACGTCCGCGCCAATCGTCCGCTGGATCTCCATCACGCTCTGGGGTGTGAACAAATGGCGCGACCCGTCTACATGCGACTGGAACAGCACCCCTTCTTCTGTAATATTGTTCAGGGCTGCCAGACTGTGGACCTGATACCCCCCGCTATCCGTCAGAATCGCCCTGTCCCAACCCATGAACCCGTGGAGACCGCCGGCGCCTCCCATCACATCCATTCCAGGTCTCAAATACAAATGATAGGTATTCCCCAGAATGATGCCCGCACCAAGATCGTGGAGATTCTGCTGACTAAGCGTCTTCACCGTACCCTGAGTCCCAACCGGCATAAAAACCGGGGTCTCCACTACGCCATGCGGTGTATGAAGGACCCCTGCTCTTGCATCTCCGTCCGTTGCCACCAATTCAAACCGGAAGCCGTCTTCGCTGATGGCCCACCTCCTCAAACACTCGAAACCGATACACCCTCAGGGCATTGCGGCCCAAATATACCAACCGGAAAAATCCAAGTCAAGCGAATCGGTCTCAGCGAACGGCTTCCTCCGCCGTGATAAATTCGATTCCTCTCGACTCCAGCTCGGGCAGCATTCGTTTGAACGCCGCAAGCGTTGCCGCCTTTGCGTGTCCTATGCCGATCACCGTGCCCTCTCTTCTTGCCCGCATCGCCAGAGACTCCAGCGCCTTTTCCACCGCCGGCTGAGATTCCTTTCGATCCAGAAATTGCCCATTTCTCCCGGAAGGCATCCCCAGCTCCTGAGCCATCGCATACGCCACCGAACGCGGCGTCGTCACACTATCTACAAAAAAGAAACCATATCTCGCGACCTCTTTCAGCACAGGCCCAATGGCCTCCCGATTCTGCGTCACACGGGATCCCATATGATTATTCAGACCCCTCGCGTGGGGAACCGAAGCCAGGGCTTCACGCGTAAGCGCCCGGATCCGCTCACTGGAATAATCCGAGAAAATCGCGTTGTCTCCGGGGTCCCGATTCGGGTAATCGATCGGTTCCATGGGCATATGCACCATCACACCATGCCCCCCCTTCGCCGCCTGTTCAGCGATCCATCGCGTCTTTTCGAAACCCGGAAAAATCGACATCGTAACACGCTGCTTCAGCGCACAAAAAGCCTCTATCAGCGCGCCGTCCTGATATCCAAAATCATCCACAATAATTGCCACACGCCCGGCCGATCTGTCAAGATCCGGGTTCGCTCGCAGCGTCAGAAGATTCGTACCCTGACCTTCCATGCCAACAAGCATCGATAACCGATTTCCTTCCCGGTTCTCCCGTGCCTCCAGCACCTCCCCACCCATACGCCTCGCCAGGCGCGTCAATTCCAGATTGCAAACCGCGAATGGCAATTCACCAGGAACCTCAGTCGACACTTCCCATCGCATCGCACTGTTCAGGTTTTCAAGAACCCGTGCCACACGGATCACATCACCCGGCACGCCCAAACCTCTCAGGACTAGAGCGGACTGATGCGCCATCGAATCAGAAAATGCCACCAGGTCTCCAGGACCCGCCCGCCACTCGGGTTCCTCTACGAACGCGTAGCCCGAGTCTTCAGGCAGACTCGATGGTCCCCATACCCAGACGGCCAGACCACCCGTGAGCAGCATCAGCACGCACACCATGGTCCAGACCGGTACAGGCATCTCTCGACGCTTGCGTACCATCTTCTTCGGTTTTGACCGCTTGATCCCTTTTGAATCGACCTTCCGGGATTTGCGGCCTGATTTCTTCGACATGAACTATGGCCTGGACTACTGGGAAATGGAGATCGAGTCAACCCACGGGGATGGGGTCATCAATAGGAAATAATCCTGATGGGGATGGGGATAAAACAGAGCAGAAAGATCGCCAGGGAGATATAGCCGATCACCTTTCTTCGTTTATCCAGATCCAGATACGGATCGCTTGGAGGAGGGTGCTTCCGCCCAAGCACCATGGCCAGAAAGATCCAGACCAGCCAACCGGGGAAACGTGAAGACCACCACTCGGCAACCATGCTCCCGGAACTCACCCAGTCATACGGAGGCCCGAGCGCCCAGAACACACCGAGCAGGACAACACATCCCCTGGAAATCATATAGTGCCACCGTCCGAAGATCGCATACACGATATGCCCGCCATCGAACTGTCCCACGGGCAGCAGATTCAGGGCGGTCACAAAAAGGCCTACCCAGCCCGCCACAAAAATCGGATGGTCATACAACCTTCCGGTAATTCGCCAATGATCACCCGCTCAAGCACGAGAGAAAGCATCGACCGACCAAGCTCGAAACCTTCCATGCCCTGTTCAAGACGCGTCAGAGGGACCTGCTCTGAAAGCCCCATACCCACCATCATCGCAAACACGGAAACCACAAAGCCAGCCAGGGGTCCGGAGGCACCAATATCCATAAGCGCCCTGCGATTGGGAATCCGGGACTTGATCTTGATCACGGCCCCCATCGTACCGATCAAAGAAGGAAACGGAATGAAATAAGGGAGGGTCGCCCGTACCCGCCAGGCTCGAGAAGCCATGTAATGACCCATCTCGTGGATCCCCAGAATGCCCAGCATCGTCACCGAAAAAGGCACACCCAGCGCAAGGAATGAGGGATCCAGCAGGGCCAGACCAAAATCGAAATCGAGCGGAATGGATTCGGGATGAAGGGTGAACTCCATCCCCAAAGCCATCTGCATGCCCGCGGCTGTAGTCGTGTAAGCCGTCAGTATAAACAGAACAGCCTGAAGCCAAACGCGCTTCAGGACCGGTTCAGGCTGCGAGCGAAAAATCACCGGCTGCGGTTTCTGCC
The DNA here is from genome assembly GCA_963694355.1 of Latescibacteria bacterium UBA2968. Classification (GTDB taxonomy): domain Bacteria; phylum Latescibacterota; class UBA2968; order UBA2968. The sequence goes on from CAVOEZ010000046.1 coordinate 10,214, forward strand.
CAAAACCATTGAATCCATCAGACAAAATCTTACTCCTTGTAAACGTCTCGCCTTCCAGACATCACCGAATGCCAACCGCCACCCGATGGGAACCGCCCAACCCGATCGCACCCAGAACGAAGGCGTAATCGACCCGCCAGTTTCTTCGATTCAATCCAAGGCCGAATGACCACTTCCGGGCATCGATGCCCGACCGATATCCCGCCCTCAAAGATGCAGACGGCTTGATCCGGTATTCCAGACCCGTATGAATGCCCGTGGCGCCTTTCCTCGGAAGCCGCAGGTCCGCGCTGCCGGTCAACTTTCCGTGTTCATAGGCCGCGCCTGCCCGAAATGTCCCCGGCAGCGGAGTCCGCACGGCATCCAGAATCTCCATCCTACCTAGATTTCGATACGCCGCACCCAGCATCAACCCCTCGAAACCGGTGCGATACATCACCCCGAAATCCAGCCCAAATCCGGAAGCCCGTTCCGGGCCTATGGCCTCGTGAAGAATTCGTGTACTGAACCCGGCAAAAATCGACTCTCCGATCCGCTGACCGTAAGTAAATCCGACATTTACATCATAAATTCCGAAGGTGCCCAGCGGTTCTTTAGAAGGTCCCGTCCGGGCCTCGATGCCCCCAACGGAATACAAGCTGAGGCTGAGCCCAACCCCCCGATGCGCATTGCCAAAGGCCCACCCCGCGTAGGACTGGTTGATCCCCTGGAACGAACTATGATGGCTGAGGAGAAAATCCTTGCCCTTCATTGCAGCCACCCCGGCAGGATTCCAGAATGTGGTGGACTGATCACCGGTAACTGCTGTGTAGGCGCCTCCCATAGCCTCTGCTCTGGCGCCAATACCTTCTCGCAAAAGCAGAAAGCCGGCCTCCTTACCTGACGAGGCAGCCTCGGCCATTCCCGACTGCAAAAAATGTATCGAAAAGAGGAGGAGACACAGCACTTTTTTTCTGTCCAAATCGGCACTCCCGTTCGTGCGGTTCACGTGACATAACTCAAATACCCTCAAACATTAACCAATGCGTCTTAAAGAGTCAATAGCCCCATTCAGAATCTCGCCCACAGGGAATCTCAAATCAGGTTTGCTGGTTGACAAAGAACTGGCCGTCGGGTAAGTTTATACCAGACATAGGAATGGTAGTGGTGTTTTGAGGCATATTGCGGCCACTTAAAATAACTCGCTAAAAAGCCGCCTGACACCGGCGCTTTTTAGCCCGGTGATTTTTTATATGTGGTTCCGCATCCTCCACCTCTGAATCTTCTCGTCCTTTCAAGTATTGCGGAGGCAGCATGTCCGGAAAAATGAAGGCAATCCGGAAACCGGAAGCGGGTCCGGGTCTCGTCGTCGAAGATATCCCGATACCGGTTCCGGGTCCTCACGACGTACTCGTCCAGGTGGAAGCCGCAAGCATATGCGGAACCGATCTCCACATCTGGAAATGGGATGAATGGAGCAGCCATAGAATTCATCCACCCCTCACGATCGGTCATGAATTCTCCGGCACTGTGGTCGCCATCGGAAAACTCGTCGAGCAAGTCCAAATAGGTGACTATGTATCCGCCGAAAGCCACGTCACCTGCGGGCACTGCTTCCAATGCCGCACCGGTCAGGCCCACATGTGTCCTCAAACCCAAATCCTGGGTGTGGACCGGGATGGCGCATTCGCTGAATACGTCGCCGTTCCCGAATCCGTCATCTGGCAAAACGACCGAACCAAATTGCCTTCTGACATCGCCAGCCTTCAGGAACCCTTTGGAAATGCCGTATTCGCCACCCTCTCCCACGACCTGGCCGGCCAAACAGATGGGCGCGTCCGAGGCATTCTCCCCGACATCCGAAGGAGACATAGTCACAAGAATTCTCGAGGCCA
>CAVOEZ010000047.1:0-12080 GCA_963694355.1 Latescibacteria bacterium UBA2968
TCGTACGACCATTTTTGCGCTCGAGGATCCATTTGAAAGTGGGGTCCCTGGAGATCTCCTTGAGAGCCCAGACAGGATCTCCCAGCGCTACGTCCTGCGGGAAGATCTTTCGCTCCAGCAGGTTAAGTACCATTGCCGTGGTGCCTACCTTTAGTGCTGTCACGTATTCCGACATGTTGGAATCACCCATCAACAGGTGTAATCTCCGATATCGGCTGTGATCGGCCAGAGGCTCGTCCCGGGTATTGATGATCGCCCTGGAAAACTGAATCCACTGATAAATCTCGGTTACAATATGATCTGCGCGCTGGGATATCTGAAATTCAACAGGATCCTCCCGATAATCATCTTCGCGATCATCTCGTCCGTAATAATAGAAACTATCGTCGTAGCTGCCCACTCTTCCGGCGCCGCTGAATACCTGACGGGTCACCAGAAAAGGCAGCAGAGCAGGGATCACAACCGTAGAGAAAGGTACATTCCGTCGAATCAGATAGTTCTCATGACAGCCGAAGGTGGCGCCGGTGAAGTGATCGATATTGTTCTTGAGAAAGGATGCCTCTTTCTCCAAACCCAGAGATCGTAACGCACGCTGAAGGATCCGCTCTCCTGCCCGGTCGAAAGCTGCCAGATCGAAGAGACTTTTGCACTCTGGCGTGGTGTATTCGATATGACCCATATCGATATACACCCGTCCTGAATTGAAAAGAAACCCACCATTTCCAGGTGGCTCATCTCTGCCCCGGTAGTGGATATCCACGATCCCGATTCGCTCTGAATGGAAAATATGGTCCTTTACCTTGACCGAGATCGCGTCAGGGCTCACAAATCCTTCATGCTCAGGGGCCATGCATCCGAATTCGGTTTCCAGGCCGAATATCCGATTTTCCATGCAGATCCTGTCTCAATGTGCCTTGTATGCTATTGAGCAGCGCGATACGGCTTCAGGGCAGAAGCGAGTTCCTTATCGGTCAACTGCCTGTACTTGCACTTCCCCGGGACACCACGATCGAAAACGGCCGCCTCAACGACCAGAGACTCAAGTTCAGCTTTTAGGATACCAGGAAGGTCGGCCTCTGCCAGCGCCTTTTCCAATTCTGCCTCATCTTCAGGTATTTCGGTCTGTTCGCCCATCCACCGCCCTGCTGCCCAGGAAATTAGAGCCGCGTCCATCGCCTTGGCCAGACTCAGCTTTTCCCAATCCAGATCGTCCAGGCGCCCCTGCATTGCCTTGTCCGCCTCGGCATTACCACCGAGTACGGCAAATCCAACGGACTTTTGAAAGGCGCCATCATAATCCACCGTATAGAATGTGGCGGCTCCATCCTGGGCATCCAGTTCAGCCAGCAGGATGCGCACAATAAAAGGGGAGCGATAAACCTCATCAAACGACGTCTTTACGGCCGGTCCCAGGCCAAAATGTACAATCTGTTGCAGCGTGACATCCGCGTCGGAATAGTTGAAGCCCACCACTGAAGCCAGGTCCACAGCAGATTGTCGGAGCTTCTCGATATCGGTAGGGTGACCAAGAGAAGCCATGCCAATCCGGTCGTAAATCTCATAGATCTTCTGCTGGACACGACCCATGGTCAGAAGAAGGGTGCCGTCTTTGTATCCCAGACCTACAACGGGGCTGCCCCCTGTGAGCTGATCTTCGACATACTCCCGGCGATTGGAAACAGCGTCGGCCCATCGGTAAGGTTCATCCAGCATCATAGCCCCGGCGTCCTTTCAATAAAGCGACCGTACAGTTCTCCAAGCTCCTCGCCAGACACTTCCGACAGGCCGTCGGCAGTGATCGTCTTCACCGTTGGGAATATATCCGCACCTTGTTCGAAACGGCCTGTGGCGGAATCGTATTCGGAAGCGGTATGGAGCAGTCTGAGGACCAATCCGATGCCTGCATCCCGGTCCAGTTCTGCAAATCGTTGTTCTCCCCACTGATTCATATAGAACATCACGCCCCGTATGGCGGGAGACCCGGATCCGGTGGTGGAAAAGTCCGCACTCTCGAACTGGGCGCCGAGCGCGTCATAGAAAAAAATCTTTCCGCGTTTCTCGGCATTGTCGAACGTGGCGAATATGGGGATGACCGCACCGATTCCCTGTATCGCCATGGGCAGATTGTCTCTGATCAGAAGCGATAATCGGCGCAGTTTGGCTTCCAAACTCATCTCCTGAAGCTGACGACGCCGGTGGTATAAAAAGGAATGTTCGAGCACCCGGGCAATCTCATAAGCGATCGCCGGCGAGCCCGATATGGCAAGCACCGAATACTGGTCGATATCTATGACCTTGTCCGCCCGGTCGTATATCACCGAGTGGCCGGCCGTAGCCCGTCGATCCCCTGCAATAAGAACGCCATCCCGGTATTTGAGTGCCAGAATGGTCGTTCCTTCTGTTGGCTGAAAGGCAGATGTGGCTCCTGTGGAAGGTGTCCTACCGGACAGGTCCCCGCCTGGAAGCTTGAAACCGCCCGACTTCAGCAGATCCAGAAAATCACCCTCTGCAGACATAGGCTACTCGCCTGTCCTTTGGCGATACCGCCTGGCCTGATTCGGGTCCACGCGCCTCATTCGTTTTAATAGATCCTGTGTATCAGGCCGATCCACATCGGGGCGTGAAGGACCCTCATCGCCGTCATTTGGACCGGTATCCTTTGGCCCCACCCGTTTTGTGCGTCGCTCGAGCTCTACGGAGTCTTTAATCATCGATGTCCTCCAGAAAATCTGATGTGCCGTTTTATGTCTACAGCGAATTCAGAAACTCATCCAGCGTTTCAGATCTGTCCAATACTTCATTATACCGCTTTACCTTCTCCAGGTCCACCATATCTTTAAGATCTACGGATCGCTGTTTTCCATTGTTCGAAAACACGATACGATCCCAATTGATGGACTTCACATCCGATCCGAACTTTTCCAGGCACGTGCCTCGGAAATACGCACGTGTGTCACTTGGTGGGGTGGCCATAGCACGGGCGATTTCGTCATCCTCGAGTAACCGCACCATCTTGCCCTGCGACTCCATCAGGTTATACAGTCCCTCTTCCCGATCTACATTGTGGTATTCCAGGTCCTGGCTTTGCAGCCAAACCAGATCATCAGGTTTTTCAGGATCCAGGCCTTCGGACTCGCAGAAGCAGTCCAGGAGCCACTTCTTGGTCACCCAGTCCACTGTGCCCACAAGCCCCATTGGATTCGATTCCAGGCCGTCCAGGACATCCTGCCAGGCACCCAGGACCCAGTCCGTCTCTCTGTCTTCTCCAGAGAATTGCCGCCGGGCAAGATCCAGATATGCGCGCTGAATCTCCACAGCCGGTATCAGTCGATCCGATTTCCGGTCGATTTCCACCAGCCATTGATACGACTGATCTCTGGCGATATTTTTCAGGGCTGAAATCGGGTCCTTCAGGGTAATATCCGGAAGCACATCACGCTCTATGAGTTCCACAACAAGGGCCGCAGTACCTACCTTTAGAGCAGTTATATATTCGGACATGTTCGAATCGCCGACAATCACATGCAAGCGCCTGTACTTATCGGGATTTGCGTGAGGCTCATCCCGGGTGTTGACGAGGGGACGCTTGTGCATCGTGTCCACACTCGCGATCACCTCGAAAAACTCCGAGCGTTGGGACAATTGGAAGATGCTTGCCTTGTCTCCCCGTTCCACACCCATTTTTCCCGCGCCGGAAAAAATCTGGCGCGTGACGAAAAAGGGTAGCAGTCCCTTCACGATCCGATCGAAGGGCACCGAGCGGCTCATCAAATAGTTTTCATGACACCCGTAACTGTGCCCTTCGAAATCCGTATTGTTCTTGTACATCCGAACGGTCCCGGCGGATAGCATTTCCGTGCGCCGCTTTGCACACACATCCACAATGCGCTCGCCGGCACGATCCTGGGCAACCAGTTCGAACAAACTCAGGCATTCACCGGTAGAATACTCCGGGTGAGTATGATCGTTGTAGAACCTCGCTCCGTTGTAAATAATCAGATCACTCTTCAGTTCCTTGAAGGGGACCTTTCGTTTTCGATCCTTCTGGAGATGCACCTTTTCGTCGATATCATTAAGCAGCTCATCCACCTCGAATCCGCGAACATCCTTGCGCGGGTTCTCCAACTCATAGTCCCAGAGTGGAATGAAATCGCCCTGTTGGTAGCAGCGGATCAGCTGCATCGATTCCTCAACCACGTCCATCTTCTCTACACCATCCACGGTGATCCCGTATTCCGTCTCCAGACCGAAGAGCCTTTTCATACACTCCTTATTGATTCCGCCTATGGATGATCTGGAAGGGCGCCTGTTTGGGCGCCCTTCCAGATCATCCATGCCATTTGGATATGCAGAGGGCACAATCACCGAAATACCCTCCGGTGTCTGCTATATTACTCCGCTCGTGCGTTTTTTTGCTTCCCGCTCAGGCCGAATGGGTGTAGCTCTAACCACATTTTCTGGATCATAATCGAGGAGCTTGAGCCAGTCTTCCGTATTGTCCGTGGGTGGAAATATCTCGTTTTCGGCATACTCGGTTTCGATCGCCTGGAGCAAGTCCTCCCGGGAAATTCCTTCTTCCGATCCTGAAGCGATTGACTTCCGGATCGCGAATTCTTTGGCCCGCCGAACAATCGACTCCAGAATCGCACCGCTTGCCAGATCTCCTCTGTACAAAACTTCCTTGCGTCCGCTCCTGAGCGTGACTTCCAGGAAGCGGTTGGCGTCATTGGTGGCGAATATCTCTTCTGCAGCCAGTTTCACTAACGACTCCACCGCGCCTTCGATATCCCCTTGAGATTCTATCTCTACCTTGTCGATCGGCAGATCGGGGGTGAGATAAATTTTCAGTATTTCCCTGCCACCTTCCTCATCGGGTCTGAGGACTTTGATCTTCCGGTCTATCCGGCCAGGTCGCAGGATTGCGGGATCGATCAGATCTGGTCTGTTTGATGCCAGAATGATCACCACATCCTGGAGAGACTCTATCCCGTCCATTTCTGAACAAAACATCGGGACTACCGTATTGGAAATACTGTTGGAACGCGTCGCTCTGCGGGTGCCCAGAACAGATTCTGCCTCATCGATGAAGACCACCGGCAAGTATCCTTCTTTCCGTTTCTCACGTGCCCTGGAAAAGATCTCACGAACCTTCCGTTCAGACTCTCCAAGCCACATATTGAGGATCTCGGGTCCCTTCACGTGCATGAAGCATTCCTTCAGTTTCAGACCTGCTTCTTCTTGCGCCTCTTTCACCAGATTGTAAGCAGTCGCCTTGCCAATCAGTGTCTTGCCACATCCGGGAGGACCGTATAGGAGAAATCCTTTCGGGACGCTGTATTGGAACCTTGTGAACAGTTCCGGGTGCAACACAGGCATCTCGATCGTGTCCTTGATCGCCCGAATGGCTTCTTCCTGTCCACCAATCTGCTCCCACGAAAGTTCAGGAATATCCTCCAGATAGTAGTCCTTCACTTCCTGGCTTGGCATCCGCTCGAGAGCAACCCTGAAATTCGGGTCCACCCGCACCTCCTGTCCCGATTTGAGCGATTCCTCACTCAAATTGGTGGAGCGTTCGAGAATATTCGCCTGGGCGCCATGTTCCTGACCTATCCGGAGTCGACCATCCTCCAGGATGTCGGTAATTTTAACTACGGGTCCGGAAGTGGCATAGCCCAAATCTCCTACAACTGCGAATGCATCATTGACCAGTACCCTTGTTCCTACTTCCAGATCATCCTCATCGATTCTGGCGTCCACATTCGCAAAATATTCGGCGCCGCCTACACTGATATAGGCCACACCCTTGTCGGGTGGCTCCAGTAGGGTCCCCACTCGGTTTGCGGGAGCGGTCACCTTCTCCAGTGCCGCCTCCATCTCCACGATCGCCCTTCGCGCCTCCTCAAATGTGATCTCGTCTTCCTGAAGCTGTCTCCTTAACTGGTAGAGCAAAGGGCGCCGCTTGTCCTTCTCCTCCATCGACATCAGAATCTGGTCAATAATTGTCAGCGACTTGAACGTGTGCTGCATATCCACGTAGTCCTGCAGAAAATCATCAGGTGTCTTTCGCTGTCGACCGGGATCGTCGGGACCGTTAATGGGACTCACCTCCTCGAAATTTCAGTGCGCGGAAGATAAACGCGTGTGTGACCTGGTTTCTTGAACTAACAACGACTGCATTTATGTCACTAAAGTGTAGCAATAACTCGCGATTAGCCAAAATAGCCCGATTTGTTATCAACCTTCACTCTTGTATTTCGGCCAACTTGCGCTTGAACTCAAATTTGAATTTGGCCTTCGCGTCCTCAACCGCTTCGTCAGGCTTTTCAAAGGTGACGTCCACTGTGGTGACATCCACCTTGTCGAACTTGATTTTCACCTCGTGTGAGAGCACAACACCATTGGTGACATCCATAACCCACTTTCCCTTGCCAGTGCCTTCGGCGTTTACAATAATCGATACGGCACTGGAAAATATCCACCCGGTATATACTATCTCCCGATTTTCTTCGATTTCTGCTGTCTTCACACCGTCTTTGGATTTCAGTTTTTTGACTTGATAGGAACTTTTTATTTTTACTGAGCCCTTCTTTTCGATCTGATTGATCGGAACCTCGATCTGTTGCTCTGCTGTCCACTTGTCGCCAGGGCCAACCGGCTCACTGGGCAGACCCAGCCGGTATTCGGGCATCCAGAGCTGATGGAGGTCTGATATCATGCTGTAGCTTGTAATTTCATACGTCTTGAATTCGGGTAGGAACTGGTCCAGCCTCCCGTCTGGTGTCATCCTCCAGCTGACTGCTCTTCCACTTAGTCCCTCCATCACGTGTGGAAAGTTTGCCAGACTGATCCTCGCCCCGTCTTCTGTAACGGTGCTCTCCGATGCGTCGATGTCTGCCCAGATCCTGATTGTTCCTGGAGGGTCACCCTCTTTTGGATCCACCTGCTGTTCGGTGCTTATCCAGTTTCCATAGACTCGGACGTCTACGGTTCCCGTTTCCTTGTCTTTGTCGATCACGTCTGCCCGCTTACTGAAGTACTCGGATACCCACGCATTTTTATAGACAAGCTTCTTGGAAAGATCCTGTCGGATTTCGACCTTTTCTGCGCAGTCTGCGATTCTAGGAATTCCCATTACAACACAGAGCCCGACTAAGGGCAACAGCTTCAGCACTCTCATTGCTCCCTCCATTCCCAATGCCAATTGAAAAGGCTGCCGCCAATAGCCTCAGGCGACAGCCTGTAATTACCATTCCGCATATCACCTTTCTCAGATTACAACGTCAAATCTCCCGCCTGTTCCAGTGTGCCCACGTGCCTTCTGTTCGTGTTCCCGTAGCGTATCATCGGAACGCGGTCGCCTCCGGGAAGTCCGCAAAGCGTGCCCTGTCGATCCTTCCTGCTCCGGGTCCACAATCGCGTTCTCTGTTTCCGTGGCAGGTCGAGGGCGGCTCAGATTCAGGGCCTGCTCACTGGCCCCCGTTTGGGACATTTGCTGCTGAGCCAGTTCCGGTCCTCGTTGAAGCAGGCTTTGCTGCCGTGCACCCTCAACAGGAACCCTCGCGAAATTTTCTTGGAATTCAATTGCCCGAACCTGCATACAATCACATCCTTCCGGTGTGAATCGCATCAGATCAATTAAGCAAGGCGGAGTTGCCGCTATATCTTATCTTACGTAAAAATACGTACCTTTTTCGGGGTTGTCAACTCGATTTGCACACATTAGACCTACATCGAATTTGGCAGGCCCAACATTTCTGCGGCGTTCTTCCAGGCAATGCGTTCGTGGTCCTGAACATTTTCCCGGAGCAGATTCAACTTGAGGACCGAGGGTCCTGCGGCCTTGAACGGCATCCCGGTCCCAAACGCCAGCGAGCGAGGTCCTGCCTGCTTGATAAATTTCCGCACATCGTTTTGAAGCACACAGGTCATTCTGGAAAACTCTACGAGTACGGCCGACTCTGCGGGTATATGCCGAGCCTGGATCCCGGCTCCATTGAGAATTATCCAATGGGTTCCCGGATGCCGCTTGAACACGGTGACCAGTTGACCGGATTTCAGGTCTTCGGCCTGGTCCCATGGATGGCGTTGCCGACGGTCCGCAACGCGCATGGGCAACTGAATCGGCCAGCCGAATTCCGTGGCGGCGATAATAAGTTCTGTGGCTTCTGGACCTTCGAGATTGTATCTGTGATAGGCCGGGTGAAGTCTGATGCCCTGGAAACGATACTTTTCACGGCACATCTGCAGGTCCGTCTGCCACCCGGGATATTCGGGGTTCAGGGTCGCGAAAGGGATCAGACGATCAGGATAAGACTTTACTTCCTTGTGCAGCTCTTCATTTGATGCGTGAGCATTCTTGTAAAACATTCCGTTGATAGAAGATACGACCGCCTTGTCGATCCCATGCTTGTCCATCTCCCTGAGCAGCTGCCTGGCGCTCTTGTGTCTTAATGGCCTGAATGGCCAGTGACCCAACCAGGCGTTTATGTCAATAATCAAGTGATCGCTCGCGGCTGTAAATGCATCATTGCCATTAACCGTACAGGTGACTCACGAACTCCTCATACCCGTTGTACGGTAGCGTCGGTCTGCGAACCGGGTTTCCGGCGTCAGACGTGATAAACCGCTCGGTCGCCTGCGACCACCGGGGATGGGGAACATCCGGCTCTACATTGGCTATGAATCCATATTCTCTTGGAACCAGAGTATTCCAGAAGGTGGAGGGTTGCCGATCTGTGAACTCTATACTTGCTATCGATTTTAGCCCTTTAAAACCATACTTCCAGGGTACCACCAACCTGATCGGTGCGCCATGCTGACGGGGAAGTTCGTGTCCATAAACTCCGGTTGCTAAAAACGCCAATTCGTTCATGGCCTCTTCGATCCTCAATCCTTCCACGTATGGCCAGGGCCATTGTGGGTTATTAAATTGGCCGGGTGCCTGCTCGGGATTGATGAACGTGGTCATCTCGAGGTGCGTGGCCGAAGACAAGGGTTCGACTTCATCCAGCAGGGCTTTCATTTGGAAACCAGTCCATGGAAGAGCCATAGACCAGGCTTCCACACACCTGTGGCGATACAGCTGCTCCTCGAGCGGCATTCTCCTGATGAGCTTGTCGATATCGAGAACGCCGGGTTTGCCAACAAGCCCTTTTATCTCGAGCTGCCATGGGTTGGCCACGAAATTTTCGGCAAGTTTGGCTATTCCCGTTTTACCAGTGCTGAATTCATAGAAATTATTGTAAGATGCGGCAACCATCTCGTCGGTGAGTGTCCTGTCCAGTTCTTTAAATTTTGGATTCACCTGCGCTGGATAGAGCGGGCGGTCAACTTCGTCATTGGTGTTTGAGGAATCTGTTGTGCCGTCATCTTGGGCGCCTTCACCGACCGTTATAGGCTCCTGCTCAAACGGTTCGAATACCCTTTCGTGACCGCATCCAGCCAGTAGGCCCGCTGCGCCGATACCTGTGATACCTGCAGCCCTCAGAAACTTTCTGCGGTTGAAATAGACATCTTCGGGTGTAGCTTCCCTTTCGGGTATTTCCCACTTCATACGCTTTAGTATCCCTGCCATGCCTGACTTTCTCTCCGCTTTTCGTTTCCCGGCTTAATCAGAAACTTAGTGGATTGAACATGTAGTGTCAACCCTGGTCGTATTCGCCTTTGGGCTGCTACCTTTTGTAAGCGAATCCAAGCAGTAGTGTGTTTCCGGCCCCCGTGTTGCATCCCGAAGCTACACGGATGAGGTCCAAACCAATCTCCAGCTTTGGACTTAGGTTATAGATCAGTCCAGGTGAGATCTTCAGCACATTCTGGTCCCCTATCAGACCCACTTCGGCCGTTGTCACACACTCTCCGAAGGTGTGGATGCCGGATATGAACCCTTTAACAAGGAATTTTCCCATCGTTACGCCTGCCTCTGCACCGTAAAACATTTCGTTGCTGAACGTGCCCCCTCTGTAGCGATATCCGAATTCTCCGGTTAGATAACCAGGAAAAGGATGAAGGGACTTCCCTAACAATAAACGTCCGTCCAGATCCACTTCCGTACTACTCAGTGGAACCCGAGTACCTAGATCCTTATCATACCACATGGGGAGTTTGCCGCCAAACGCCAGGGAGGCCACATAGGACTTTTGTATGCCTTGCCATCTCAGTCTCATTTCTAGGTCCCCGAAACCGCTTCGCTTCTCGAACGCCTTTCCTGTAACAAATGTTCTGGTATCTTTCATCCTCTTGTAAGGCGCAGACGCTACAAGAGTCAGCCGATCCATCAATCCGTATTCTAGGTAAATTGAATAATTTACGTCCCTCAGCTCGCCCAGGCCGGCTTTTTGTACTCTGGACCCTCCTGCGTCGATGTCGTCTTTCGAGTTCAGGTACCCCCCCGCGATCTTGAGATAATATCCACCTTTTTTCTGAGTCCACGCGCCAGCGAGCGCTTGTGTACTCGTAGAGAGGATGGTCGCTACTATCAAGACCGAAAAAACGCTAGATTGCCTCACAAGTCTGCCTCCTTCTGATAGATTAACGAATATATCTGAATCAAGAAGCCAAAGTCGTGCCCGGCGAACCCAGCTTGAACAAGTCGGCTGCTACTTCATATTGTACAACTGCTTACACCAAATTCTGGAGGGTTTTTTATCCTGCCCCACCCTGATGTGCGGATTAGAGCGTTGCACGAATCAGCCACTTCTTTATTGTCTATCTACCAGTTCATCTTCAACGCGCCACCTTAACGGGTTGCCCACCCTTTTGAGCAGATTCCCAGGCGGCTTCCGTAAGCTCAATGACTCTGAGACCGCATTCAGGTGGAACCTGAATTTCGTCTCTTCCAAAAATTGCATCAATGAAATTCTGGTCTGGGCTGCCATAGCCAGAGGGCAATTCTTCGATAACTACCGGATCATTACCACCATATTTGCACGTCAATTTTCCATCTCTAGAGTAAATGACACCTTTTGAGCCCCAGATCGTAATGTCTTCCCACATTCCGGGGCCAACGGATGTACCCACTATGGAAAGATTTGCGAGCGCCCCGTTTCTGAACCGGATGGACAGCGCGGAGTTTATGTCTACTTCAGTGTCAAAAAAATCCATGAACGCGGATACTTCTGCAACCTCTAGATCAGATATCCACAACACGATATCCAACAGGTGGCTTCCGGAATCGTTCAATTGCCCACCCCCTGACAGGGCCTGACTTTGCCGCCACTTTCCTTTTTGACTCAAATACCAACGTTGATCCTGCATCGCAGAGATGAATTGAATTTCGCCAATCTCTCCCCCCAACACTTGATTTCTTATGAATCTGAATTGTGGAGAAAAGTGCCTCTGATACGACACCATCAGGATTCTCTCTACCCGCTTAGCCTCTTCCATAGCTTGCTTTGCATGATCAACGCTGCAAACCATGGGTTTTTCGGTAAGCACGTGTAAGCCTGCGTTCAGGCTGTGCATAATTTGCTCAAAGTGTAAGGTATGGGGTGTGGAGATTTCCACAGCATCCATTTCGATCGATCCCACCATTTCTTTGTAATCGCTGAAATGCGGTATGGACTTGCTCTCTGGCAGGCGCTCGAAAAGACCGTTGAAACTTTCTTCGCTATTGTCGGCCAGTCCGACTACCTCTACCTCCGGCATTTCCAGTAAACGCCGAATGTGCCCACTTGCGTTCCCACCGCATCCGATCATCCCGATTCTGATCCTGTCGATTTCCACCCCTACTCACTAGAATTGAAAGTTCCCAATAATTATGTGTCTATTGAATAAGTATCTATGCAAAAAGGGTCGTCGGACATTTCGTCCGACGACCCTTAAGCCCAAAATAATATTGGGTTATTTCAGCAGGAGCATCTTCTGCGAATGCGAGAAGTTGCCCGCCTCTACCTGTGCAATATACACACCACTTCCAACGCTACGACCCTGATTGTCCCTGGAATCCCACTGGATCTGATACCTTCCAGCGATCGTCTGCTTGCTTACCAGACGACGTACTTCCTGTCCAAGCGCATCGTAAATTACGATCGATACGAGTGCATCGCTCGGCAGTTCATACGAGATTGTGGTACTTGGGTTAA
>CAVOEZ010000048.1:0-12031 GCA_963694355.1 Latescibacteria bacterium UBA2968
AGGGGAGAGGACCGTGCTGATCGGGGATACCGACCACGACGGGGAGGTGGCGAAGGCGATTGGTTGTGATGTTATTCTTGTGCCGATTGGACATCAGTCACACGAGCGAATCAAGCAGACGAAATGTAGATTTGTTGATTCGGTTGACGAGATCATCGGTCTGGTACGAGGGTGGGAGTAAGGGATCGTAGAAGAGTGAACCTTGGACGGTCAATGATCGCGGGGTGAGCCTGAGGAAAGAAGGATTGAGAATTGCAGGGTTTCGAAATTGGGTGGGGAGTCACGTGGTAGACTCGTCAAAGGCGGAGCAGCCGAGAGATCGGCAAGGGAGTTTTGATCAATGGCCACTGAGCACCTGGGAAATGGATTCAGTTTTCACGGTTTGGGAACGCGTATCAGTTTTCCGAGAGGGACGGTCGCCACGGTGGACGGTAACGGCCGAAACGTGGTACTGGTGTGGTTGTTCGATTACCGGGGTGGTTACGCGCTCCTCGTGATCGATGCGGAAACGGGGAAGTCGGAGGAGTTTCCCGTGCCTTTCCCGCCCGGAGATGACTGCCCGTACGCTTCGATCCTCTCGAGCAGGAACCGATTCTATACGTTGTTCAACGGGTATTTTGTGGAGTTCGATGTCGTAAGGCGGGAATACACGTTCTGCCACGAGACAGCTCCTCGAATGGCGATGGGTATGACGGAAGACGATGAGGGGCTGATCTGGTCATCGACCTACCCGCAGAGTGGTGTCGTCTGCTATGATCCTGCAACCGGGGACTTCACAGACTACGGACACGTCTACGACCAGAACTGGCGACAATACCCCACAACCCTGGCGGCTGACGACAAGGGGTGGCTCTATTTCGGGATCGGGACGACGCTCAGCCAGATTATCGCGTTCGACAGGGAGAGCGGAACCGGTACGCCGCTGCTGGCAGAAGCGGAGCGGGTGAAGGGGAGCCCTTCCGTTTTTCGGGACAAGAACGGAAAGGTCTACGCGATACCTCCTGACGGTACACCGTGGGCAGCAGAGCACCCTGGCGAAGACGGCTGGTTCGAGCTGTACGAGGGCAGAAGGAAGGCCGTGTCGGGGCACGTGCTGGACGAGAAACCGTATACTGCGGGCAAGGCGTTCCACTTTCACGCCGACTTTCCGGACGGAAAAAAACTTGAGCGCTGCGATCTTGCAGAGCGAGAGCTTGAGGTGTCCGACCCGGTGACCGGCGTGTCCCACACCGTGTCCTTCGAGTATTCGAGTGAAGGCGCACACATAATGGGCGTGGCGAGGGCGCCGGACGATACGATCTGCGGCGGGACATTCTTCCCGCGTCGTTTCTTCAGCTATAACCCCGGGGCGGATTCGTGGATCAGGCGAGAGAGTTACGCCCAGTGGAACACCGTGGTCACCCAGGGCGATCGGTTTTTTGTTGGGGGCTACGGGAGCGGGTTTCTGCTGGAGTGGGACCCGTCCAGAGCGTGGGTGGCGACCGATAAGGATGATTCGGAGAGCAATCCCCTCTGGCACAGGATCTGCACGCCAATTCTTCACCGGCCGCACAAGCTGCTGGCACACCCTGACGGAAAAACGGTTGTGATGGCGGGAACACCCGGGTACGGCTCTACCGGAGGCGGTTTGCTGATCTGGGACAAGGAGAGCGGTTCGGGTGATTTGCTGGAACACACAGCGATATTGCCTGAACATTCCACAATGAGTCTCGTGGCGCTTCCAGGTGGAAGGTTGTTGGGGGGAACAACGACGGAAGCGGGCACCGGAGGGGAGCGAAAGGCGGAAGAAGCTGAGCTCTATATAATGGATCTGGAAACCCGGGCAATCGAGTGGCGAGAAGCCGTGCTGCCGGGCGGTCAGTCGTATACTGATTTGTGCGTTAGGAAAGAGGGTTGTGTTTACGGGTTCGTGGATCGCGTTCGTTTTTTCGTGTTCGATCCTGATGAGCGGCGTGTCGTCTACGAGGAAGAAACAGAGCGCACGTTCGGGCCTACGGCGTTCCAGCAGGGCCCCAGGGTGTTCGTGGTTTCGCCCAACGGTGAGATCTACGTGCTGTTCGAGCGTGGGATCGGCAGGCTTGACGAGGACAGTTTTGAGATCGATCTGGTGGCGGAATCACCTGTGGAGATCAGCAACGGGGGGGACGTTTTGGAGGGCCGACTCTTTTTTGCAAGTACTTCAGGCCTCTACAGTTGGGCGCTGCCTGGATAGTCGAGGAAACTGAACTCAGCGCTGGGGAGGATTTGGCAGAGGGTGAGAGACTCGAACTCTATGCGATTTCTCGCACCCGCAGCTTTTGTGCCGCCGCGAACCGAGACCTTCTCGGCTTCACCCCCTACCACAAATCCGTTTTGCCAGGACTGAATTTCTACGCAAATTGTATCGGAATTCATAGCACAAACCAATAGCGCATCACCTAAACCAAGGAGCTTCTGATGAGTAGACGAATCTGTTATTTGGCAAGTTTCATCCTGATCGCTGTTTTCCTGTCGTCGGTGGCCGAGGCGAACTGGCCCCACTGGCGAGGACCGAATGAGAATGGTCTGGTGGATTCAGGAAATCCACCTGTTGAGTGGAGTGAAGAGAAGAATATCAAATTCAAAGTTCCTATTCCCGGTGAAGGACACGCCACGCCGATTGTGTGGGGCGACAGGATCTATCTCCAGGCGGCTGTGGAGACAGACAAGGCTGGCGAGGTTGGTGGCAAACGTCCGGAAAAAGTATGGCAGTACAAGGTGTTCGCACTGGATCGAAACAATGGCAAAATGATCTGGGAGAAGGTCGTACACGAAGAACAGCCCCACGAGGGCACTCACCGGACGGCTTCGCTGGCTTCCACGTCCGGTGTGACAGACGGGCAGCATCTTTATGCGTTCTTCGGCTCGCAGGGTCTCTACTGTATGGATCTGGACGGAAATGTGAAGTGGAAAAAGGATTTCGGGACGTACTGGAGCAGCAACAGTTTTGGCGAGGGCACCTCACCAACGATTTCTGGAAATACGCTGCTCATCAATTGGGATCACCAGAAGGACTCGTTTATTGTTGCCCTCGACAAGAAGACCGGCAAGGAGTTGTGGCGTAATGCGCGGGACGAGGTGACGACGTGGACGACCCCTTTCGTGGTGAAGTTCAAGGGCAGGACCCAGGTGATTGTTCCGGCTTCGTCAAAGACCCGCAGTTATGATCTAAAGACAGGTGAAGTGATCTGGGAATGTGCCGGTCTGGGCACGAACGTGGTTCCTACGCCGGTATACGCCAACGGGATCGTTTACGTGACCAGCGGGCATCGCAGTCCGGCAATGCAGGCGATTTCTCTGGAGAAGGCCAAGGGAGACATTACCGGCACCGATGCGGTTCTCTGGTCGATTCTTCAGGACACACCGTATGTTTCTTCACCGCTATTGTACGGCGACCGGATTTATTTCCTGAAGAACAGGAATGCGGTCTTTTCCTGCTACAGCGCAAAGACAGGTGAGGTGTTGTACGGTCCGACGCGACTCGAAGGTCTCCGTAGTGTTTATGCCTCCCTGGTCGGTGCGAGTGATCGGGTTTATATCGTAGGGCTAGAGGGGACGTCGCTGGTGGTGAAGAACAGTCCAGAATTCGAAGTTTTGGCCACCAATGTACTTTCCGAAGAGATTGCTTCATCTCCCCTAATCGTAGGTGACCTGCTGTATTTGCGTGGCTACAACCACCTCTATTGTATTGGTGCAGAGTAGATCTGTTTCGCGGCCGGCGAGGTCAGTGAAGGACCATCAGAATCTTGATTCGACAGGCGGTCGGGTGGTGAAATGGCCTTGAAGGTTTCAACCAGGAAGCAGCTTTTCATAGACAGAAAGCTGGTCGCGTCTTCCGAAGGGATCATCATTGCAGCCAACTCGCCTCGCTTCGAGGGCGTTGTTCTGGAACCCGGGCGTGCAGGGGACTGGGACGATCGCATTGTGGGCCCCTACGGCCAGGTGATGGAAGATGACGGCGTGTTCCGGATGTGGCTGGGCGGTCACGCACAGAATGATTCCCATTACAAACTCGGTTACGCAGAGTCGACTGATGGGATTCACTGGGTAAAACCAGAACTCGGTTTGCACGAATACAATGGAAGCCGGGCGAATAATCTCTGCTGCAAGGAATGGGGATATGTGTTCAAGGATCCGAATGCGCCCCTCGAAGAAAAATATCGGCTGCTTGTTCAGGCGAGGCACTATATAGACGGAGATATCCTCGACGGCGCCAGGGGTGGATTTTATGTGCTGACGTCGCCGGACGGGCTGGATTGGACGTGGCCTGACCAGCGTGTATTCCCGTTTCAAGCCGATACCTTGAATCAGGTGGATTACGACGAACATATTGGACGATATGTGGCGTATGTTCGCACGTGGCCGCTTGGGTTTCCAAGGGGAAGCGCGTTGCCCTACGGACGCGCTGTGGGACGGATCGAAATGGACGACCCGTGTTCGCCCTGGCCGTTCGACGCACTCGCCGAACCGTTCCTCACGCGCACGGATCCACCGGACAGTATTCCGACGGTGAGCCGGGAAGTGCCCACCGTTCTGGAGTATCCGGGATACGCAGACGCCGGAAACTGGGTCGATCTCTACACACCCGCCGTGATGCAGTATCCCGAGGCCGAAGATGCCTACTTCGCGTTCCCATCCCTGAACTGCTACAACCCCGGTTCTGAAATCAGAAATCACAGTACGCTGAATATCGGAATGGCGGTGAGTCGTGACGGGATCACGTGGGACTGGCCTTCGCTGGGTCCCTACATCCCGTTTGGCGAACCCGGAAGCGGTCGGTCGAAGAGTCTTTATATGCTGTACGGCGCGATCCAGACCGATGGGGAGATTTCGCAGTTTTATGCCGGATCGGACGAGGAACACGGTTCAGGCATTCGCGCTGAAAAGCGCATCTATCGGACGGTGCAGCGTGTGGACGGTTTTGTTTCGGTAGATTTTCATTCCACGGGCGGGAGTCTGACGACTCCGGCGATGGCGTCTGAAGGAATCGAACTGATATTGAATGTGGACGCCGGAAGCGGTTCGGGAAAGGTCGCGATTCTTGACGAATCGGAGCAGCCGGTAGTGGGTTTCGGATTCAACGATTGCGACGAGATTCACGTGGACGATACTGCCCACAAAGTGACGTGGTCCGGGAAGTCTCCCGGGGCGATCTTAGAGCGCCCGGTGCGGTTGCAGTTCCAGATGCGGAACGTGAAATTGTTCTCCTTTCAGTTGAAGGCCGCCGGCGATTCTTCTGATTCGGGCGTTAGACCGGCTACTTTGATCAGGAATGATGAATGAGCTACGGGATCTATGTCGGGAAAGATTTGACGGCGGACGGCGGTGTGTTTCTGGCGGGTTATGGAGACGAACCTTCGAGTCACTGGCTGGAGATTATTCCCGCACGCAAGCACGCGGAGGGCGCCACGGTCGAGGTGGGCGCTACGGAGACGGCAAGATTTCCCGGGGAGTTGATGGAAATTCCCCAGGTTGCCGAAACCGCGGCGTACATTACGATGAATTATTCGTCCTACGCGGGATACAAAGCGCCGATTACCAACGGCGGGTTGAACGCGCACGAGGTGGCCGCACGGGATATCTGGTCACCGTCGAGAGAAGCTCTGCGAGAGATGACACCGAACCCGCAGCGGGGCCCGCACTACAGCGATCTTTCCCGAATTGTGATGGAGCGTGCGACAAGCGCCCGGGAGGCGGTGGAGATCGTGGGTGGGCTGATCGACCAGTACGGTTACTCGACGTACGGTGGCAATTCCCATATGTTCGCCGATCGGGAGGAAGGGTGGATTCTCATCGATTTCGCGGGTGGCGCCGGTCTGTGGGTGGCCGAACGCCTGGGACCGGGCGATATCCGCGTTTCACGACCGGGGTATATTGGTGAGATCCCTGTGGACTTTCAGGACAGCCCTGACCATATGGGTTCGGCGAATCTGATTTCGTTTGCCGAGGAACAGGGTTGGTTCAATCGCGGCACCGGTGAACCCTTCAATGTGAACAAGATCTATGGTGACGGGAAGATGCAGCACGAGGCGGTGGCTATTGTGGAGGGCCGACTGGCCGATCGCAAGGGCCGAATCGGTCTGGTGGACGTGATGAACGAGGTGCGGGCGGATGAGGTGATGAAGGATTCTGCAGGTTACGGCCAGGTCGCCGACTTGCGCGAAGAGGATCATCCGGAGTTGACGACGCTCTGGGTGGCTGCAACGACGCCCGTGGCCGCACCTTTCATTCCGTATAGAATGGGCGTGACGGAGGCGCCTCCGGAATTCGGCAAGCACCGGTATTTGACCGAGGGTGAGAACGAGAAGTTTATGGATCCCGAGTTTCAGGGGATAGAATCTACGAAGTACGCCTGCCGACTTGGAAAGCGGCTCTATTACCAGATGCTGGAACACCGGGACGTTTTCTATGAGGAAGTGTTGGAGACGTTTCGGGGATTCGAGCGGGGTCTGATCGATCAGGAAGATTCGGTCAAGCAGACGGCTGCAGTCCTTTACAAATCGAATCGTGCGGATCTCGCTCGCGAGTATTTGACTTATTACAGCCAAACTGAGGCGATGAATGGTTTGCGTTTGATGGAGACGCTGGCAGAGGGAGTCGAGGCGCGCACAAAGGCTCTGTTTGGAATTCGCAGACCAAGTGATTCTGTGATCAGCGAATAGGCGCTTGAAGATTTCTACGTTAAATGGAGAACATTCTGATTTCCTGAGCACCGCTGGACGCTCAGGAGTTCAATACATTCTGAATGAAAGGAAGCGGTAAATGATGAATCTGTACAAATTTCTGCAGAAGACGATTGTAGTGATTGTCGCCGGGCTGTTCGTTCTGGCGTGCAGCGGTGGCAGTGATGACAAGGCGACCGCCAAACGACATTTCCTGAGTGTTGGGACAGCGCCCCCGGGCGGCGCGTTTTTCGTTGTGGGCGGCGCGATCGCCCAAGTGGTTCAGGATCACCGTGGCGACCTTCCCTGGGGCGTGTCGGCAGAAGCCACCAAGGGGACGCAGGAGAATATCCGACGCCTGTCCTCAGGCGAACTGGATTTTGCGCTGGCGAACGCGGCGATTTCTTATTTCGCGGTGAGAGGCGAAGGCGCCTGGGGTGAGAAGCAAGAGATTCGTGCGGTGATGACATTGGCGCCGAATGTGGCGCTCTTTATCACGCCAAAGGGTTCAGGTGTAAAGACACTGGCTGACCTCAAGGAGAATCGCGTGGTGGTTGGTCCGGACGGCGCTGGATTCGAATATTTCCTGAAGCCGATCCTGGAGGCGCACGGTGTGCGCTATGAAGATTTCACACCGCTGCACAATACCCAGTCGGGGGCGGTGGATATGCTGGCTGACGGTTCTGCGGCAGCGGCATTTCTGGGTGGGGCGGTTCCGACGGCGTCGATCACCCAGGCGAGCGCTTCGCAGGATATTCACTTCATTCCCTTTGGGGAAGATGAGATGGCACAGTTGTTCGAGACCTATCCCTTTTTCTTCGGGGCGACCATCAAGGCGAATACATATCGTGGACAGGAGAACGCGTTCAATGGGATGAATGTCGGGTCGATGCACCTGGTGACCCGGGCGAGTTTGGACGAGGAGACGGTCTATCAGTTTACGAAGCGGCTGTATGAGCACCGAGCGGACGTGGTGAAGAAGCATCCGGCCGGTCGTGCGATCAATCCCAAAAATATCGTGCGGGATACCGGCACACCGTTCCATCCGGGCGCCGTGAGATATTTCAAAGAAATCGGAATCTGGTCCAAATAGATGGCGCGAATCAGATACGGACTTTTTCGAATTCTGGCCATTCTGCTCAGTGTGTTCGTGCTGGTAGAGGTCAATTACCCACAGTTGACTCCTCAGGCCCAACTGTCGTTTTTTGCGCTGTTGGGCTTGAGTCTTGTCTTCCTGAAATATCCGGTGAGGCCCGGGGTTCATAAGGATAGCCCCTTGCACCTTCTGGATTACTTTCTAGTTGGCTGCGTGGTGCTGTGTTTCGGATACGTAGCCGTTCAGACCGATTCTATATTCGAGTCCTTCTGGATCAGCGGCCAGTCTCTCGGCAATCGTGCCGGTCTGGAAGGTCCGCTGGACCACGTCGCCGGGCTGGTCGGACTGCTGCTTGTGCTGGAGGCGACACGGCGGGCGATTGGGTGGACACTTCCGCTGCTCGTTCTGGCCTTCCTGGGTTACGCTTCTTTCGGTGCGTCAATGCCCGAATGGCTGTTCCCTCACCGGGGCTACGGGTGGGAACGCCTCGTTTCGCAGGTGTTCCTGCATTCGCAAGGTGTGTTCGGAATTGCACTGAAGGTGATGTTCACGTATGTGTTCCTGTTCGTGTTGTTCGGGACGATTCTCGAGCAGACTGGCGCCACCGGGTTCATTCTGGATAGTGCCAGGCGGCTGTTCAGGAACAGTACGGGTGGATCGGCCAAAGTAGCTGTGATTTCATCGGGAATGATGGGTTCGCTTTCCGGGAGCGCTGTGGCCAATACGGCGACCACGGGTACGTTTACGATTCCGATGATGCGATCGGCCGGATTCAAGGCAGAGGATGCAGGCGGAATAGAAGCTGCAGCGAGTTCAGGTGGCGCGCTGGTTCCGCCGATTATGGGCGCCGGCGCTTATATGATGCTGGAGATGGTCGAGCCTGCAGTTACGTATCTGGAGATAGTTCGCGCAGCGGTGGTGCCGGCGATTCTATACTACCTGTCACTGCTTCTGATCGTTCACCTGCATTCCCGGAAGATCGGTGTGGCAGGTCAGGTGGAGGATTACCCTTCGCGACCATCGAGAGCCAAGGGTCTGGTTTTTCTGGTTGCTTTTGTCAGTCTGATCTGCTTCCTGGTGCTTGGGTTTACCCCATTTCGCGCGGTGAGTATCTCGCTTGTTCTGGTGATCGGGGTGAGCGCTTTTCGTCGGGATACACGAGTCCGATTGTCCGGCCTGTTGAAGGCGATCGAAGGGGCGGCACAAGGAGGCGTGTCCCTGATCGCGGCTGCGTCCTGTGTGGGTGTTTTGCTCGGTACAGTAACGTTGACCGGAATCGGCACCCGACTGCCGTCCGTCCTACTTCCTCTGGCGCAGGACAATTTGGTTCTGGCGCTTCTTCTGCTGATGGTGTCGACGATTATTCTGGGAATGGGGTTGCCCTCTGCGGTATGTTACCTGTTGATGGCAACGCTTGTGGGTCCCGTTCTGGGTGACCTGGGGATTGAACCGCTAGCCGCCCACTTCTTCATCTTCTATTTTGGGATGATGTCGATGGTGACACCGCCGGTGGCCCTGGCTGCCTATACGGCTGCCGCCATTGCGAGCTCTGGAATTATGAAGACTGCACTTGCCGCGTTTAGATTTGCATTGGCCGGATTCGCGCTCCCCTACGCGTTTGTTCTGCATCCCGAACTGCTGCTGCTTTCGTCCGATGTGCTTGCTGTGATTGGAAGTGTGACGATCGTGCTGATCGGAATCGTTCCTCTTGCCGCAGCGATCGTTGGGTATGGGTTCGGTCCACTCCGACATTGGGAGCGGTGGGTGTTGTTGATATCCGCACTGGCGCTGTTCCTGACGCCTTCGGTAGAGAGCAGGGCTCTGATTCAGGCTGTTGCGATTGGGGTATCTATGGCGATCGGGATTCTGACGAGGAAGCGCGCATTGCTTGTTCCGGGCTGAAAATCTGCGCTCAGCAGGCAGAATTCAGTTTATTGAGAAAGCGGAGTCGGAAGAGTAACGCGATTGATCTGTCTGATATGGAGGATTGAGCTTTGCGACTTTCGATTGACGAGATCAGGTTTTTCAAGGCGAACGGGTATCTGATCAAACGGGATATTCTGGATCCTGCGTTAATGGTAAAAGCACGTGACCGAATGTGGGAAGGTGCGCCACCTTCGATGAAGAGAGACGATTCACGTTCCTGGGTGGGTCCGATACCTAAGGACGAGGAAAGCGCGGATCAGTCGAACAGGCGGAGTGGGTTCAGATGGCAGTTTCGGGAGCCCGGGGGTGAGTCGTTTATGGTTCAGCTGTTGGCGACCAATCCCAGGGTGTTTGGATTTGCAGAGCAGCTTCTAGGTAAAGATCAGCTCCAGAAGCCTGAACGAATTCGGGGAATTTACTGCACACTTCCTTACGGATCATACGATCCGGGACCCGGACCGAGTGGCTGCCACGTGGACGCACACCCTTTCCACCTGGGTGTTGTCGGTTATATTGATGACGTCGATCCAGGAGGCGGAGGGTTCTCAGTTTGGCCCGGAAGTCACAGGATTTTCTTTCCAGATTTTCGGACCCGGTACACTTTCAATCCAAAAAAGAAGTACGAGGTGGACAAGAAAGCGGTCGTTCAGCAACCTCCTGTGGATTGTTATGGTAAGGCCGGAGACATTGTGTTCTGGCATCACCGAATAGGACACACGGCTTCACCAAACCGGACGAACAGAATTCGGCAAGCGGTCTTGTATGACTACCGGAAAGTGGATCTTGGGGCGTATCAAGATCGAAAGCCTACAAAGAATATGTGGTACGATTGGTCAGAGGAAACGCGAAGGGCGTGAGACTAAAGAGTAAACCAGGCTGAGTCAAAGGAGATACTATGATAAATCGGATTTTTTTCGGAGGCGCAGAGATCGAGTGCAAATTGGCGAATGTGGGTTTGCTTATCCTGAGGCTGTTCGCCGGTTTGACGATGGCCTTCGCACACGGATTGGGCAAGCTTCCGCCTTCTGAGGGGATGGTCGGAGCAGTAGCCAAATTGGGATTCCCGTTGGCTGGATTCTTCGCCTGGGCAGCCGCATTAGGTGAGTTCGGCGGAGGTCTGTTGATCGCGTTGGGCCTTCTTACTCGGCCCGGTGCGTTTCTGATGGGGTTCACGATGTTTGTGGCTGCATTTATGCAACACGGAGCGGATCCGTTCCAAAAGAAGGAGTTGGCGCTGCTCTATCTGGCGATATCGGTGATGTTTCTGCTGGTTGGGGCAGGGAAGTTTAGCGTGGATTCGCTGATTAAGAAGAGAATGGAATAAACTCAAAGTCCTTTAAGGAGTACCCAATGACCCAACTGGGCGACGGTGAGTTCGTTTATGAAGAGCTGGCGGATTGGGCGCAGCTGCCGGAGGGGTGGAGTTTCAGGGAGGTGGTGGATGTCGAGGTGGATCAGGACGATCGTGTGTATGTTTTTAATCGAGGCGATCATCCGGTGATGATTTTTGAGCAGGACGGCCGTTTCGTTTCCTCCTGGGGAGAAGGGCTTTTCGTGCGGCCGCACGGTTTGACACTTGGTCCCGACGGAATGCTCTATTGTGTGGATGATCAAGGTCATTGCATCAGGAAGTGCACATTGGAGGGTGAGGAGCTGGCCGTGATTGGGACACCGGGTGAAGGGTCACCCGCCCACAGCGGCGAGCCCTTCAACCAGCCGACAAAGGTGGCGTTCGATCCGAACACAGGCGATCTGTATGTGTCGGATGGCTATGGCAATGCGAAGGTGCACAAGTTCTCGCCCGGGGGCGAACATCTGCTTTCCTGGGGGGAATATGGTTGCGAAGAAGGTGAGTTCAATCTGGTTCACAGCGTTTGTACCGACAGCTCTGGGAAGGTCTACGTGGCCGATCGGGAGAATCACCGCGTTCAGGTGTTCGATGCTAAAGGGAATTACCTGACGCAGTGGAACAATATGCACCGACCGTGTGGACTGCATATCGAGGGTGAGCTTGCTTATATCGGGCAGTTGCCCACTCACCTGGAGGTGAACGAGGCGTATCCCAAATTGGGGTCGTGTGTGACGATCCACGATTTGAATGGAAATCAGTTGGGCCGATTGGGTGATCGTCGCCCGGGTGAGGAACCTGGACAGTTTACAGCACCCCACGGAATCGCGGCGGATTCCAGAGGTGATATTTATGTGGGAGAGGTTTCGTTCAGTGCCTACGGATCGAGACTGGACCCACCGCGATTGATGAGGAGCTTCAGGAAGTTGGTGAAGGTCTGAGATGGCAGCAGAGCGAGAGATTATGGTCGGAAGGTGTTGA